>JAYVLR010000108.1:0-6322 GCA_043759395.1 Thiobacillaceae bacterium | reverse complement strand
CGAGATAAATAAGTTCAATTCCGCACTACAAAAAAGGCTACACCCGCCGATTGTTCATTTAATGGCCGGGTCAATATATGCCTTACGGAAACTGAGCTTTCTGTAATTCTTTGCGGCTTGAATGGCAATGCCCTGACCGCCCAGTTCAACCATGACCAGCGAAGTCAGTAGTTTTTTGGCCTGATTAAAACCACGGTCGCTAGTGAAACCTTGCAACACTTCGGTCAGGATCAGATCGCCGATTGCCAGCGGTTCGCTGCCAAGCAGGCTGTCCAGACGTTCGGTCTGTGGGGTTGCGGTGCCGCGAAAGTAGTCGATCCAGACGCTGGAATCGACCAGGATCACTTATCCGCTCGCATCGCGCCCAGGTCGCCCTGCCAATCAAGCTTGCCTTTGAAGCGCCGGATTTCCTGCTGTTTTTACAGCCGCAGCAAGGTGAGCAGGCCAAGTTCGACGGCTTCGTGCTTGGTCTTCAGGCCGGTGACGAGCAGGGTGTCTTCCATCAGCTTGTCGTCAATCACAATGTTCGTACGCATGGTGTGTACCAATTGCCTTAGTAATACACATTACTAGCCGTACGCCGGGAAGTTTGCAAACTAAAGTGTGGATGGGCAGTCCACGATTCTTAGTTCTTCCTCCACCACCACCCATCCAGTTCCATGAACTCCAGGAGGCTCACAATAATGACTGGGATAACTCAATGCGGCCTGATTTCGTTCAAAAGCTCGGGGTGCTTATCCAGTAGCTTGAACAGGTTCACGACTGCGGCCAAGGGGCGCGCTTCGCCGCGCTCATAGCGTGAAAACGCGTTTTTGCCCCCGCCTGTCAGGATGGCCGCCTCTTGCTGAGTGAGTTTGAGCTTCTTGCGGGTGTGCGCCAGGGCGGCGGCTTCTTCTGCATCCGCCTGGTCGCGGAAAGCCAGCCAGGCCGCCTCTTCTCGCGCATTATGTACTGTAAAACCATCCGCGCAGCGATCGCAGAATGCGCCCTGTTCCGTGTATTCGTAGGGCTTGCCGCGATACTCGATCTGCTGTTTTCTGGCCTGGTCGTGCAGTGTGCCTTCTCCGCAGATCGGGCAGGGTTGCTTGTGCCATTTGCTCGCCATGTTCATAGCTCCTTGAACGAAATCACGAAATACGCGCCTACTCGCTGAAACTTTACATACAGCGCCTTGCCGTTCCACGCAGCGTGGTACACATCCTGCCAAACGGCATGGTCGTGTGCGTGTTCATGCTCTTGTAGAAATTCGCTTGAGTCAGCCCGCACACCACGGCAAGCGCGTCCGAAGCTGCCATGCCTGCCTGACGTATCCCGACCTTGGCTGAAACAGTGAGATTCATTTCTTGAACCGTGGTCATCTGCGCTTTGACATCGGCGAGCGGATAATGCGGCCTGCGCTTTTCCATCCGCCAATAATACCCTTTAAGGGTAATCAGTCAAGGCGCTCTTTCAGCGACGATCAGGCATTCTCCGCCAGGTTCAAATCCAGTTGCTGGGTGGACAGCGCTGCCGGATTCGGGGTGTCGCCATTGCGCAGGGCTTCGATGTAGTTGATGTATTCCGGCGTGACATCGCCGGTGATATAGCGGCCATCAAAACAGGAGGTGTCGAAATCCTGGATCGCGGGGTTGCCGAGTTTCACGGCGGCAATCATCGCATCAAGGTCCTGATAGATGAGCGCATCGCAGCCGATTTCGCGCGCGATATCCGCATCGCTGCGCTCGTTGGCGATGAGCTCGTTGCGCGTCGGCATGTCGATACCGTACACATTGGGAAAGCGTACCGGGGGCGAGGCGGATGCAAAATACACTTGCGCCGCACCGGCATCGCGCGCCATCTGTACGATCTCGCGGCTGGTGGTACCGCGCACGATGGAGTCATCGACCAGCAGCACATTCTGGCCTTTGAATTCTTCGGCGATGGCATTGAGTTTTTGCCGTACCGATTTTTTGCGCAGCGCCTGCCCCGGCATGATGAAGGTACGTCCGATGTAGCGGTTTTTGATGAAGCCTTCGCGGTACGGCACGTTGAGATGATTCGCCAGTTGCAGTGCGGAGGGACGGCTGGTGTCGGGGATCGGAATCACCACGTCGATCTTGAGATGGGAAAAATCGCGTTTGATTTTTTCTGCGAGCGCGACGCCCATGTGCAGCCGCGTGCTGTAAACCGATATGCCGTCGATCACGGAGTCGGGACGCGCCAGATAAACGTATTCAAAAATGCAGGGGTTGAGCGCAGTCTTGTCGCTGCATTGGCGGCTGTGCATCTTGCGGTCGTAATCGATAAACACCGCTTCACCTGGCGCCACGTCGCGCAGCAGTTTGAAACCCAGCGCATCCACCGCCACGCTCTCGGAAGCAACGATATATTCGGGCGGATTCGCCCGCTCGTTCACACCGATCACCAGCGGACGAATCCCGTGCGGATCGCGAAATGCCAGCAAACCATATCCCGCAATAAAGGCCACCACCGCATACGCGCCCCGGCAGCGGCTATGCACGCCTGCGACTGCGGCAAAAATCGTGTCCGGACTCAGGCTGCCGCCCGCTACGCGCGATTGCAGTTCGTGCGCCAGCACATTTAGCAAAACTTCGGAGTCGGAATTGGTGTTGACGTGGCGCAAGTCGGCACTGAATACGGATTGCTTGAGTTCTTCTGTGTTGGTGAGGTTGCCGTTATGCGCGAGCACGATGCCGTAGGGCGAGTTCACATAAAACGGCTGCGATTCGGCGGAGGACGACGCGCTGCCGGCAGTGGGGTAACGCACATGTGCTACGCCCATATCGCCCAGCAGATGGCGCATGTCGCGGGTGCGGAATACGTCGCGTGCGAGCCCCTGGCCTTTGTACATGTGGAAGCGGCTGCCCTCCGCAGTGACGATCCCGGCGGCATCCTGCCCGCGATGTTGCAATACCATCAGCCCGTCATACAGCAGCTGGTTGACCGAGGAATTAGAAACAATACCAATCACACCACACATGTTTGCAGCCTAAGAAAACTGAACGTATTTCGCAAGCTTCTCTGGCAACAGCGGCAGAATGCGTACGGCCACTGCTTCCAGCGAATTTGATAAGGCAGCCGACTGCCAGAACTCCGTGCGCGGCAACGAGGTCAAGCCCGCCGCCAGGGTAAAACCGATCACAATCATCCCGCCTTTAATCAAGCCTAGCAGGCCGCCCAGCATCTTGTCCGCCCCGCCCAGGCCGACCGCCTTGAGCGCCGACGCGATCAAATGACCCACCAACAATACGCTGACCAGCACTACCAGAAACACGATCACGAAAGCCGCAAAGTATCGGATATTCGGGCTGTCCAATCCGGCGGGCAGCATCGGCGCAACGATCACCGCGCCCCACTTGCCCAACACAAAAGCCAGAAACCAGGCCGCCAGCGAAAATACGGTGTCCACCATTCCGCGCATCAAACCGCGCACCGCCGTCAGGCCGATAATCAGCAAAACGATGATATCCAGTGCCGTCATTTCGGCATCACCTGCCCAGGCAAGCCGTTTTTAGCCAGCTTGGTGGCGGCATTGATCGCTGCCTCGTGCGTTGCAAACGGGCCAACGCGCAAACGAGTCAACGACCCCGGCTTATCGGTATAGCTCGGCAAACCCAGCTTACTTGTTTGCGCCTTCAGTGCAGAGACTTTTTCCGCATCGGAAAACGCGCCCAACTGCACCACAAACCCGGTCGCACTTGCCTCATGCTGAAGGGCAGGCTTGCCCTCGGGTTTGGGAGAGGCAACGGGCTTGGGGGTGGGCTTCGGATGAGATTTGGGTTCAGGTTTTTCCAACGGCGCGGGCTGGATTTCAGCAACGGCAGCGGGCGGTACTTCGGTCGGTGCGGGCGCTGGCTGGACGGATGTTGGCAGCGCCGCGACGGGCGGCATGTTCACTTCCAGTCGCGTAGCGGGCGGCGGTTCGTCTTCCAGCAGCAGTGGCAACGCAATCACTGCGGCGAGCGTCAAGGCCACCGCGCCAATCAGTCGGCGGCGCGCGCGGCGTTTCAGGTCATCTTCACTGGCGGGAGCGGGCATGGTTGAGGACGGCAGCGACCGTATAGAACGATCCGAAGGCGACGATTCTATCATCAACCGCCGACTGTTTTTGCGCCATTTCCAGTGCCGCCACGGGATCATCGCGCTGCGTTACATCCGCATCGCTTGCCTGTAGCCGGATGCAGTCCGCCAAGGCCGATGCAGACAAGGCGCGCGGCGAGTCTGGCGTGCAAACAAACCAGCGATCGATTAGCCCGGCCAGCGCTGCAATCACGCCTGCGCTATCTTTATCCGCCAGCATCCCGATCACTGCAAAAGTGCGCCCGACAACGGGATACTCCGCCAATGTTGCCGCCAGCGCGCGCGCCGCCTCCGGGTTATGCGCGACATCGAGCACGAGCTCAGGACACTGTCCGATACGCTGAAACCGCCCCTCCACGCAGGCATGGCGCAAGCCCGTTGCGATAGCCTGCGCATCAACTACCAGGCGATCTTGCAAGGCTTCAAGCGCTGCAATCGCTCCCGCCGCATTGCGCACTTGATACGCGCCCGCCATCGCGGGGTGCGGCAGACCGGGCAGCACCCACACCCGACCGCGATAAGTCCAGTGATTGTCTGCAATATCAAACTGAAAATCTTTGCCTGACTGCCATCCATCCGCACCCAGCATCAATACGTGCGCGCGCAAACTGGCAGGCGGCTCAGGATCCGAACACACCGCCGGACGCTCGGCGCGGTAAATCCCGGCCTTCTCAAATCCGATCAATTCGCGCGTATCGCCGAGATATTCCTGATGATCGAGATCGACACTGGTCACAATCGCGGCATCGGCATCGAAAATATTCACTGCGTCCAGCCGCCCGCCCAGGCCGACTTCGAGGATCGCCACATCGACTTCAGCGTCGACAAATTGCAGCATCGCCCCTAGCGTGCCAAATTCGTAATAGGTCAGTGAAGTCTCGCCGCGCGCGGCATCAATGCGCTCAAATGCCGCAATCAGGTCGGCATCATTCGACTCCTCCCCGGCAATCCGCACCCGCTCGTTATAGCGCCGCAGATGTGGCGAAGTGTATAGGCCGGTTTTGTAGCCCGCAGCAGTCAGCATGGCTTCCAGATAGGCACAGGTTGAGCCCTTGCCGTTGGTGCCGCCGACGGTAATGACAAGGAAGCCGGGATTCAGACCCAATGCGGCAGACACGCATCGCACCCGATCCAGCCCCAGATCAATTGCACTGGGATGCAAGCACTCCAGCCTGACAAGCCAGGCATCGAGCGATAACTTATGCGGCAAGCGCCGGCCGCCCCATCATCATTGCCAGCGTCGTTGCCAGCTCGTCGCGCATCTGGCGACGATCGATGATGCGGTCAATCGCGCCCTTTTCCTGCAAAAACTCGGAACGCTGAAAGCCTTCCGGCAGGGTCTCGCGCACGGTCTGCTCGATCACGCGCGGCCCGGCAAACCCAATCAGCGCATTCGGCTCGGCAACGATCAGATCGCCCAGCATCGCAAAACTCGCCGATACGCCGCCCATGGTCGGGTCGGTCAGCACCGAAATGAACGGCAGGCGATGGCGCGCAAGCCGGGTCAAGGCAGCGGAGGTTTTAGCCATTTGCATCAGGGAAAACAATCCTTCCTGCATCCGCGCACCGCCGCTTGCGGCAAAGCACACAAACGCCGATTTCGATTCGATCGCCGCCTCTACGCCAAGCACAAACCGTTCGCCCACCACCGAGCCCATCGAGCCGCCCATGAATTTAAATTCGAACGCTGCGGCCACCACCGGGATATGCTTTATGCTGCCGCCCACCACAACCAACGCATCAGTCTCACGGGTGCTGGCCTGAGCCTCCTTGAGGCGCTCGGGATACTTGCGGCTGTCCTTGAATTTCAATGGATCGAGTGGCGTAATATGCGCGCCGATTTCATGTTGCCCTTCCGCATCCAGAAACATCTCCAGGCGGTGCCGTGCGCCGATGCGATGATGATGATCGCACTTGGGGCAGACTTCCAGATTGTTCTCCAGATCGGCCTTGTACAGCACCTCGCTGCACGCCGGGCACTTTGACCATAGCCCCTCTGGCACCGATTTTTTGCTGTCGATGCGGCGCTTGATTTTGGGCGGTAATATTTTCTGAAACCAGCTCATGCCTTGTACTCCTTGTTTATTTTGTGATCCATACCGGCGCGCAAACCAGCGACCAGCGACCCCACATTGCCTACCAGCGCTTCGCGCGCTGATGACTCGATCTCCAGCACAATCCGGCTGCCCACCACCACCGCATCGGCAAACCCGGCAATCGCCCCCGCCGTGGCCGCATCGCG
>JAYVLR010000107.1:0-2080 GCA_043759395.1 Thiobacillaceae bacterium | reverse complement strand
GCGGTGCTGCGATGGCCTGGGCCAAGCGCTGGATTTGCGTATCGTCCAGCTTTTCGAGCACCATCGTCGTCGCATTCTCATCGCTCGCCCACCCGGGCGTGACATCAGGCCTGGTGGTTGCTACAAACAAAACGGGTAAGTGCGGCAGCGCAGCGACCAAGTTACCAAATAACTCGGATGTGGAGGGGTCGATCCAATGCAGATCTTCTACCACCATGATGCCCGTCTCGCACGCCAGTGTTTGTAGCAGATGCAGCAGAATTTTGAAAAGCAGGGCGCGCAGTTCGTGCGACCCAATGCCCTCCAGTGACACGCCCACATCCGCTTTGAGGCGCATGAAATCTGCCATCACAGCCAGATCTTGCGCAGGCACTACACCCGCGCGTTTCATGAGGCGCTGAAGCTTTTCCAATGCGATATCGGGTGCATCGGCAGCGGCAATGCCCGCTTGCAGCTCCACAAAATAGCGCACCGCAAACAAGGGTACTGCAGCGTTGTAGGACGAACATTGAAACACCAGTTTTTGGTGTGCTGGCTGCACTTGGTCATGCAGCGCATGCTCCACCAGCCGCGATTTGCCCATACCCCCTTCGGCTTTCATGACCAGAAGCTGCCCCTGACCTTGCCGAGTTTGATCAAGGAGTGCATTGATTTGCAGCATCTCAGCCTCACGCCCGATCAGGCCTACCGTCTCACGGCCCACACGACGGGCATCAAACCGGCTGCTATTTGCACTCACACCCACAACACGCCATAAACGTGTAGGCTCTGGCAAACCTTTGAGCTCAAACAGACCTAAATCTTGGCAATCAAACAAATTGCCAATCAGTTGCCGTGTGGTAGGCGTAATGAAAATCGTATTAGGCTCTGCAGCCGCTTGTGCACGCGCGGCCAGATTGGGAGTTTGTCCAATGGCATTTTCTTCATGCTCGTCGCCAGTGGCCAATGGTTTGCCAATCACTGTCATACCTGTGGCGATACCAATGCGCACTTGTGTGGGCTTGCCATGAAACAACGGGAGTAGAGCGCAACGCTGCAGAATGGTGAGTGCGGAGCGCACCGCGTGCTCGGTGTCGTGGTCATGGGCCTGTGGGTAGCCAAAATAGGCCATCACACCGTCGCCCAGATATTGCGATATCCAACCCTTGTGTTCTTGAATGGCTTGCGCGAGCACCGCACGGTAATCATTTAAATATTCGCGCAAATCTTCTGGATCAACTGTCGCGGACAGTTGGGTAGAACCGACTAGATCACAAAATACCACAGTGATCTGCCTGCGCTGCACCGCAGAGGCAATGCGCACCGGCTCACCAAGGCTCCCTATTTGCATCACTGAGGCAACAGCCGCAGTGCTTGCGCCGGCCAGTTTGACAATGGCATCTTGTAATTTGCGCCGATGGCCCACTGACGCAACGCCCAGTTCGCGCAGATCATCGCCCGTCAGTGAATGCAACACCTCAGAATCCACATGGTTTTCGACAAAACCGGGCGCGTACTGACTCAGCCCTAGCGAAGCCAGCCAGGTGGTGATATCGAAGGCGCCCTGAGGATTCACAATGGCAGACCTAGTGCTTGTCCACGTCCGTACGCATCGGTATTACGGCGTTGGTGGCGTAAGCAATGGGTTGATCTAATGCATTTTGCAAATAGGTCGGCAAAATAATAACGGGGCCGGGTCCGACGCCAGGTGACATTAAAGGGCACACGGCTTGGCTGAAATTGAACATGGCCCCTGGGTCGTATTTGCATTTCACGGCGTACAGGCCCGCCTGTGCGTCACCCCAATATTTGTTCGCGTAGTTCGGTTCGTTCAGACGGGGGTAGTTTTGGTACACATGGCCGTTATACAGCGGCTCCATAAAATTAATCCAGTCCACCAAAAAGGCCTGTGCCGGGACACGCTGCGCCTCGTTGAACCAAAACACATCCAGTACCGCATTGAAGACCACATTACGGTGAACAAACGCACTGTTATCGTAAGGGTAGGCATTGATCGCACCACCGTAAAACTCCATATAAAAGTAGGAATACGGGTTGGGCGATTGCACAAATAAATTGAGCAGGCCACGCCACTCCGTGC
>JAYVLR010000106.1:0-7395 GCA_043759395.1 Thiobacillaceae bacterium | reverse complement strand
GGCGCTATTTTCACCCCGCCGGACATCATTTCGCAATTCATGCTGGCGGTGCCGCTGTGGTTGTTGTATGAGGTCGGGATACTCGTGGCGGCCATGCTCGTCAAACCACGGGTCGAACCCGTCCCGGACTTTCAGCCAATGAGCGACGCGGAAATGGATGCCGAGTTCGACCGCATCGAGTCGGAAGACGGCGTCCAAAAATAAACGTAAAACTCAATATCAAAAATCGGAGGAAACATGGAGACATTAAAAGCAGGCAGTGACGTATTGTTTGTATTGCTCGGTGCCATCATGGTGCTCGCGATGCACGCGGGATTTGCGTTTCTCGAACTCGGCACAGTGCGCAAAAAAAACCAGGTGAATGCGCTGGTCAAGATTCTGGTTGATTTTTCAATTTCGACGATTGCGTATTTTTTCATCGGCTACAGCGTGGCGTATGGGGTAAATTTCTACTCAAGTGCAGACGTACTCGCTGCAAAAAACGGTTATGAACTGGTCAAGTTCTTTTTTCTGCTGACCTTTGCCGCAGCGATCCCGGCCATCGTCTCGGGTGGCATTGCCGAGCGTGCGCGCTTTAATCCGCAGCTCGCCGCCACCTTTGCGCTGGTCGGATTGGTCTACCCCTTCTTCGAGGGCATCGCGTGGAACGGCAACTACGGCATCCAGGACTGGCTTCTGGCCAGCTTTGGCGCAAAGTTCCATGACTTTGCCGGATCGGTTGTGGTGCATGCGGTCGGCGGCTGGGTCGCGCTGGCGGCGGTCATTCTGCTGGGTGCGCGCCGGGGCCGCTATACCAAAGACGGTATGGTTTCCGCTCATCCGCCTTCGAATATTCCTTTCCTGGCTCTCGGCGCATGGATTCTGACCGTCGGCTGGTTCGGTTTTAATGTCATGTCGGCACAGATGATCAACGCCATTTCCGGTCTGGTCGCAGTCAACTCGCTCATGGCCATGGTGGGCGGCACCCTGGCGGCGCTGGTAGCGGGGCGCAGCGATCCGGGCTTTATCCATAACGGCCCGCTGGCGGGTTTGGTTGCGGTGTGCGCCGGGTCTGATTTGATGCATCCCCTTGGGGCGCTCGTCACTGGCATTATTGCCGGCGCGCTGTTTGTCTGGATGTTCACCATTACCCAGAATAAATGGAAGATCGATGATGTGCTTGGCGTGTGGCCGCTGCATGGATTGTGCGGTGCATGGGGCGGACTGGCTGCCGGTATTTTTGGTGCCAAAGCGCTCGGCGGCATCGGCGGGATCAGCTTTTCCGCTCAGCTAATCGGCACCCTGGGTGGCATTGCTGTGGCGCTTATCGGCGGCACGATCGTCTACGGTACGCTTAAAGCGATGGTGGGAATTCGCCTTGATGCTGAAGAAGAATTCAACGGTGCTGATCTCAGCATCCATAAAGTGTCTGCGACGGCTGAGCGCGAAACCAGCTGGTAGCGCGTTGTCTGTCAGCCGCTGCCGAAGTATTAAAAACGCCACCTTTTGGGTGGCGTTTTTAATACGCAATGCTGCTTGAATTACGGTCTCGGCGAATTACGGCTTTGACTTGACGGGCTTATCCGTTTTTGGGTGAGGGATAAACGAACCCACTGGTGCCACAGGCTGTTGCGCCTTCTTGGGTTTTTTTACTTCCTTGTTGCTGCGTAATTGGCCTTTAGCCATGATGGTTCTCCTTGCGATGCATTAAAAACCCCGGCTGCGCCAGCAGGCGCGACGCGGCGTGATTTGATGATAAGCCGTTATACGGGAATGTGTAAATTTTCAGACTGGATGGCTTTGTAAAATGCCGCTTGTTTTCTCGTCACTCAACTTTGGGTTACAGTGGAGCATCGCGTAAGCTGACAGCGCGGGCTTGCATTTTTACCCGGGCGCTCCCATGTACCATACGCGTGTTTGTCATTTCAAAAAGGAGAGAAGCAATGTTCAAATGGTTGATCGCTGCCTTCATGGTGCTGAGCGTGTCCGGTTGCGGCTATAACACGCTGCAATCGACCGACGAAAATATAAAGGCTTCCTGGGCCGAGGTGCTGAACCAGTACCAGCGTCGCGCCGATTTGGTGCCGAATCTGGTCAACGTGGTGAAGGGTTACGCGTCGCATGAGAAAGAGGTGCTGACCCAGGTGACCGAGGCGCGTGCGCGAGTGGGGGCGATTCAGGCCACCCCCGAGTTGGTGAACGATGAGGCCGCATTTCAAAAGTTCATTGCTGCGCAGGCACAGATGACCAGCGCGATTTCCAGGCTGTTGCTGGTGGCCGAAAATTATCCGCAGCTTAAAGCGGACGGCCTGTTCCGCGATCTGCAGGCGCAGCTTGAAGGCACCGAAAACCGCATCACGGTGGCGCGGAATCGCTATATCGATGCAATCAAGGAATACAACGTGATCGTGCGCTCGTTCCCGACCAATCTGACGGCGATGATGTTCGGGCATAAGACCAAGCCCAGCTTTACCGTCGAAAACGAACAGGCGATCGCAAGGCCGCCGACGGTGGATTTTGGCGCATCTTCGCCCGCGTCTGCGCGACCCAGCCCGCAAGCGGCGCCAGCGCCAAGTAACCCTGCGCCCATTAATCCAGCGCCGACGAATCCGGCACCCGCCGATCGTGGCGGTCCCGCCATTCCAGCCCCCCCTTACTGACCCTTGTCTACCCTGGCGCGAGCCCGCCTGACCGGGCTGGGTTTTCTTCTGCTGCTGTTCGCAGCGACGGTCTGGGCGCAGGTTGCGGTGCCTGAGTTGACGCGGCGGGTGACGGATATGACCGCCACGCTCAGCGCCGAGCAGGTGTCCGCACTGGAAAACAGGCTTGCCGCATTCGAAGTGGAGAAGGGCAGCCAGATTGCGCTGCTGATCGTGCCGACGACCCAGCCCGAAGACATCGCGCAGTTTGGCATTCGCGTCGCCGATGCCTGGAAAATCGGCCGCAAGAAAGTGGACGACGGCGTGATTCTGATCATCGCCAAGAATGACCGCAAGCTGCGGCTGGAAGTCGGCTATGGTCTGGAGGGCGTGATCCCCGATGCGATTGCCAAGCGCGTAATCAGCGAAACGATCTCGCCGCGCTTCAAGTCTGGCGATTTTTATGGCGGCATCGATGCCGGGATGACGCAAGTTATAAAGCTGATCCAGGGCGAGCCGCTGCCTGCGCCCCCATCTGCGACTCGGCAAAAAGACGGCTTCAGCGGCGATGCGTTTTTACCGCTTTTGATCGGCGGGGTCGTGGTTGGGTTTCTCCTGTCAAGCTTCATGGGGCGTCCCTTGGCCGGGGGCGTTGCTGCGGCTGGCACCGGGCTCGTGGCCTGGCTGGTTTTGGGGCTGGGCTTGATGGCCCTGTTGACCGCAGTCTTTGTTTTCTTTGGAGTGGCAGCAGGGTTTGGACGCGGTGGGGGAATGTGGAGTGGCGGCGGTGGATTTGGCCGGGGCGGCGGCTTTGGCGGCAGCGGGGGATTCGGCGGCGGTGGCGGCGGCGGGTTTGGCGGTGGAGGCTCATCCGGGTCATGGTAAATTTCAAACGCTGGTTTGCACATTTCTTTCATTCACCGTGGGCGGTGCGACGTGCCTTTCCGACGTCCGTGCTGCGCGCCATCGAAGCCGAAATCGGTGCGTCGGAAGCGCTGCACACGGGAGAGCTGCGTTTTGCGATCGAGGCCGGTCTGCCGCTGCTGTCGGTGTGGCGCGGCCTGGACGGACGCTCACGCGCGATTGAAGTGTTTTCGCAGTTACGCGTGTGGGATACCGAGCACAATAGCGGCGTATTGATCTACCTGCTCTTGGTCGACCACGATATCGAAATTGTTGCAGACCGGGGCATTAGCGCGCACGTCGATCAACGGCAATGGGAGCAGATCACGCACACCATGGAACAGGCGTTTCGTGCCGAACAGTTCGAGCAGGGGGCGCTGACGGGCATCCGCGCGATTACCGCGTTGCTGGCGCAGCATTTTCCGCCCACGGGGAATAATCCCGATGAGCTGTCCAATCGTCCGGTTTTGTTGAGGAGATAAGGTGCAATCCTGGTATCTGTGGTGGATTTTGGCAGCTGTGCTGGTTGGCATAGAACTGACCATGGGCAGCTTTTATTTACTGGTTTTTGGTTTGGCTGCGGTCGTCGCCGGGCTGGCGGCCTGGCTCGGAGCGACTCTGGCTGTGCAGTTGCTTGTGGCCGCACTGATTGCCGTGAGTGGCACACTTGCCTTGCGTCGCTGGAAACGCAGCAACCGTAATTTCGACTCGGCGACGCAGATGATGGACATTGGCCAAAGCGTAAAAATGGAGTCCTGGTCGGACGGCCACGGACAGGTTCAGTATCGCGGCGCGGTGTGGGATGCCGAGGCTGAGTCTGCCGAGGTGGATGCCACACGCCCGCTGATGATTCGCGCCGTCAAAGGCAACACACTTGTTTTAGGCAACTAAGGAAATCTAAATGGATATCGTCGCACTCGTCATCTTGCTTGTAGTTGCCATCATCGTTGCCAAAGGGGTGCGCGTCGTGCCTCAGCAAAACGCCTGGGTTGTGGAGCGGCTCGGCAAATATAATGGCACGCTGTTGCCGGGTCTCAATCTGGTGATTCCGTTTATCGACAATATTGCTTACAAGCATTCGCTGAAAGAATTTCCGCTCGACGTGCCGAGTCAGGTGTGCATCACCAAGGACAACACCCAGCTCGCGGTCGACGGTGTATTGTATTTTCAGGTCACCGATCCCAAGATGGCGTCGTATGGCGCGAGCGATTACATCGCAGCTATTTCACAACTGGCGCAAACCACGCTGCGCTCGCTGATCGGTCGGATGGAGATGGACAAGACCTTTGAAGAGCGCGACCTGATCAATCGCGGCGTGGTGATGGCGCTGAACGAAGCCTCAACCAACTGGGGCGTCAAAGTGCTGCGCTACGAGATCAAGGATCTCACTCCGCCCAAAGACATTCTGCACGCGATGCAACGCCAGATTACCGCTGAGCGTGAAAAGCGCGCGCTGATTGCATCGTCTGAAGGGCGCATGCAGGAACAGATCAACCTCGCCACCGGTGAGCGCGAAGCCGCCATCCAGCAGTCCGAAGGCGACCGTCAGGCCTCCATCAACCGCGCCCAAGGCGAGGCTGAAGCCATCAAGGCCATCGCCGATGCCAATGCGCAAGCCATCGCGCGCGTCGCGCAAGCGGTCGAACTGCCTGGCGGCTCGCAGGCCGTCAACCTGAAAGTCGCCGAGAAATATGTTGATGCCTTTGCCGGCATCGCCAAGACCGGCAATACCCTGATCATTCCATCCAATATGGCCGACATCAGCTCGCTGATTGCGGGCGCGATGAGCGTAGTGAAGTCACAGAAAATTTAATCCTGGAGGTGAAGCATGTATTACATCGTTGAAACTGAAAAATCATTTGACCAGGCATCAGCCGACCTTGAATCTGCGGTCAGGCGCCATAGCTTCGGCGTGTTGCATGTCCACGACCTGGGTGCCACCCTGCGCAGCAAAGGTATTCCATTCGATAACCAGTGCAAGGTGTTCGAGGTGTGCAATCCCGTGCAGGCGGCAAAAGTCCTGTCTACCGACATGCGTTTGAACATGGCGCTGCCGTGCCGTATTTCCGTGTTTACCGAAAACGGAAAAACAAGGATTGGCCTCATCAAACCGGTGCAAATGCTGTCGGCGCTCTCGCAGGACGCGGCCTTGGTTCAAGTCGCCAAAGCGGTCGAGGAAGCAACCATGCTGATGGTGGATGAGGCGAAGTGAACGTTCATCACATGCCTGCGTGTGGTTGGCTATCAGGTCGGCCATAGAAGGATGCGCGGTTCTCAAGTTTGGAACCTTTGATCCGAAATAATGTATATACTTAACCGTGCATACATTTTAGGGGGCGAATCATGAAAACCGCGAAAGTCTTCAAACAGGGCAACAGCCAGGCGGTGCGGCTGCCCAAGGAATTTCGTCTGTCCGAAGACGAAGTTGAAATTCGCCGCGAAGGCGAAGCGATCGTGCTGCTGCCAAAATCGTCCATCCGCTGGCGGCATGTCCGCGCCTGTCTGGGAAAATTCAAGGGCGAGTTGGAGCGCAATCAACCCGCCCAGCCAGATCCGCGTGACTGGTAGGCAACATGGTTTACCTGCTGGATACCAACACCTGTATCTACCTGCTCACCGGCAACCAGCCTGACTATCAGCGCAACATCCTCGCCAGACTGGACACGCTGCCGCGCAACGAGCGCCCCGTGATTTCAACAGTTGTATTGTCGGAACTGCAATACGGTGTGCGGAAAAGCCGTTGGCGCAAGGCCAATCAGACGCTGCTGGATGAATTTCTGCTGGATTTCGACGTGAATGACTATGGTGCAAGTGCGGCTGTTTTTTACGGCGAGTTGCGCACCGACCTGGAAAAACGCGGCCAACCCATTGGCTCCATGGACATGATGATCGCCGCCCACGCGCTTTCGTTGGATGCAACTTTGGTGACCCATAACACCCGCGAGTTTCGGCGGGTAAAAGGATTGCGGCTGGAGGATTGGGCAGGTTAAATCGCCTTGGTCGCGTTAATACAAGACATCAGGTCTCTGTGGTCTGTTGTTTAAAGGAAGCCCCTTTATCCGCGCCCGACTGTGTGTGGTTATTACCGATTGATTCGCTTTACAACTGCCCCTCTGAAAAACCGAATATTAGCGCTCCATTAAACACCGCAGGCACAACAGTAAGCATAGTCAGCCCTTGTTGCGCACCATGCAACTCGCTATCATCCCAACATGATTACATCGTTTCGCCACAAAGGACTGCGAAAATATTTTGAATCTGGCAGCTTGGCTGGAATCCAGCCAGCGCACGCAAATCGTCTCAAAATGCAGTTGGCGGCGCTCGATACCGCTCAAGATATCGAGGACATGGATATTCCCGGCTTTCGGCTTCACCCGCTAAAGGGAAGTGGGCGTAGGCGCTGGTCAATATGGGTAAATGGCAATTGGCGAATTACATTCGAGTTTGAGAACGGCAACGCGTTTGTTTTAGATTATGAGGATTATCACTAATGGCTATGCACAATCCACCGCACCCCGGCGCATTTATTCAAGAGGTTTATCTTGCACCGAACGAAATCAGCGGCAGAGAGCTTGCCCTCCAGTTGGGCGTTGCAGCCTCGACCCTTAACCGCGTGTTAAACCAAATCAGTGGCGTGAGTCCTGAAATGGCTCTCCGTCTTTCAAAAGCATTGGGACGCTCACCCGAAAGCTGGTTGACGATGCAAGACAATTACAATCTATGGCAAGTCAAGCAGACCGTGGATCTGAAAAAAGTCCACAAGATTGAGTTCAGATATGCCTAGAAAAAAGCGAAGTTGCCCTGATTTTATTCTGAATATTGTTGTTTTTAAATGAGATGTATATTTAGGATGTGATGATGAAAGACCTGACCC
>JAYVLR010000105.1:0-12527 GCA_043759395.1 Thiobacillaceae bacterium | reverse complement strand
AAGCGTTATCTCAACCGGCGCGTGCTCGAAGCGCTGGCCAAGGCCGGCGCATTCGACAGCCTGAACGATCATCGGGCCAGTCTTTTCGCCTCGGTCGGCGCAGCGCTCAGCACGGCAGATCGTGTTGCGCGCGGCGGTGGTCAGGCGGGCTTGTTCGGCGAAGAGCTGGACGGCGGCACGGAGGACTTGATCGATACGCCACGCTGGTCCGAGCAGGAAACCCTGTTGCAGGAAAAAACAGCGCTGGGCTATTTTTACAGTGGTCATCCCTTTACCGGCTACATGGCCGAGGTGTCTGGTTTTGCCAAAAGAAATCTGGACAGCCTTGAGCCCGCGCGCGAGTTGACCATGCTGGCTGGCATTGCGGCTTCGCTTAGAACGCAAATGACCCGGCGCGGGAAAATGGTGATCGTATTGCTGGATGACGCGACTGCGCAGGTTGAGGTTGTTGTATTCAACGAGCTATTTGAGCAGAACCGGCACATCCTGAAAGAGGATGCATTGTTGATCATCGAAGGCAAGGTGAATCGCGATGATTATTCCGGCGGCCTGCGTGTGACGGCTGAGCGTATCTACGATCTGGCGGGTGCGCGTACCCGTTTTGCCAAAAATCTACAGTTGTCGTGCAATGGCCATTGCCATGGTCAATCCAATGCAGGCAGCAAGCTGGGCGAGCTGCTGAGTCCGTACCGGCTGGAAGAGGGCGGGTGTCCAGTCTGGATCGCGTACCATAATCCGGTTGCGCACTGCCAGGTGCAGTTAGGCGGCCATTGGCGGGTCAGGCTGGATGCGCGCCTGCTGGAGTCGCTGGCAGACTGGCTGCATGCAGATGGGGTGAATGTGGTTTATTGAAGGATTGCGTGTCCGGATTACAACATGCGGCTCGCGATGTGGGGGACGTAAAGAATATTAGTTGACGCTAATGGTCTTATATTAGATAATTCTAATGACGCAAAGCAATCGCAACGATTCTTTGCGTTATCTCCTCCAATCCTCCTCCTTTGGAGGATTACTCAGCCCGGCATCTTGATGCCGGGCATTTTTTTGCCTGATGCGATACCACGTTTATTTAACTTTCATTCCGGGTTCAGCGCCTGAGTCGGGCGCCAGAATGAACAGGCCTGGCGCGTCACCAGATGCTGCCAATACCATGCCCTCGGACATGCCGAATTTCATTTTGCGCGGGGCCAGATTGGCAACCATTACAGTCAGACGGCCGACTAGCGTCTCCGGTGCATAGGCCGATTTGATGCCGGCAAATACCTGGCGTGTGCCCAGCACGCCCAGATCGAGTGTCAATCGCAGCAACTTGTCTGCGCCCTCCACCTGCTCGGCACTCGTGATGCGCGCGATACGCAGGTCGATTTTATTGAAATCATCGATGCTCACGGTCTCGGTAACAGGATGCACCGCATGCACTTGTGCTTCGGCATGGCGCAGCGGTGCGGGTGCGGTGGCTGCGGGTTCAAGATTCTGTTTGTTGGCGGCTACCATGGCTTCTATGTTTTTCGGGTCAATGCGGGTCATCAGATGGGTGTATTCATTGATGCGGCGGTGGATGAACAGGTTTTGTGCGTCTTCCCAAACCAGCGGTTTGATGTTGAGGAAAGCCTCAACCTGCTCGGCCAGTTTGGGCAGCACTGGCTTCAGATAAAGCGTGAGCAGACGGAAGCAATTGAGTGCGACGGTGCAGACTTCGTGCAGCCGGTAAACCGCCTCCTCTTTTTTTGCCAGTTCCCACGGTTTTTCGTCGGCCACATACTGGTTGGCGCGATCGGCCAGTGCCATGATTTCGCGCAGGGCACGGCCATAGTCGCGCGCCTCATAATGTGCGGCAATGGTGTTAGCGGCCGCCTGGAACTCGCCGATGAGTTCGATATTCGCCACGCCTTCAGCCAGTCTGCCGTCGAACTTCTTATGAATAAATCCGGCGGTGCGTGAGGCGATGTTGATGAATTTACCAACCAGATCGGAATTGACGCGTGCGACGAAATCGTCGAGATTCAGGTCGAGGTCTTCCATCGAACCGTTCAATTTGGCGGCATAGTAATAGCGCAGCCATTCCGGATTGAGGTTCTGGTCAAGATAGCTTTGTGCGGTGATAAAAGTGCCGCGCGACTTGGACATTTTCTGCCCGTTCACCGTCAAAAAGCCGTGCGCATACACCGCCGTCGGCAGGCGGTAGCCCGCGTATTTCAGCATCGCTGGCCAGAACAGGGCGTGGAAGTAGAGAATATCCTTGCCGATGAAATGCACCAGCTCGGTCGTTGAATCAGCCCCCCACCAGTCGTTAAAATCGAGCCCATTGCTGGCGGCATATTTTGCGAAGCTGGCCATATAACCCACTGGCGCATCCAGCCACACATAGAAATACTTGCCGGGTGCGTCAGGAATCTCAAAACCGAAATAGGGCGAGTCGCGGCTGATGTCCCAGTTGTTCAGGCCCGCTTCAAACCACTCCTGCATCTTGTTTGCCGCCTCGGTTTGCAAGGTGCCGGAGGTTGTCCATTCACGCAAAAAAGCTTCGCATGCGCCGAGTTTGAAGAAGTAATGCTCAGAGTCTTTGTGAACCGGCGTGGCACCCGATACCGCTGATACCGGATTTTTCAGTTCTGTCGGGCTATAGGTCGCACCACATACTTCGCAGTTGTCGCCATACTGATCCAGCGCGCCGCATTTCGGGCATTCGCCTTTAATGAAACGATCCGGCAGGAACATGTTTTTGACTGGATCATAGAGCTGGGCGATGGTCTTCACATCAATCAATCCAGCCTCACGCAGGCGCGTATAAATCGTCGCGGCCAGATCGCGGTTCTCGTCCGAGTGTGTTGAATAGTAGTGATCGAAACCGATATGAAAACCGGCAAAGTCACGGGTGTGTTCCTGCCATACCCTGTCTATCAGTTGCTGCGGCGTAATGCCTTCTTTTTCCGCGCGCAGCATGATTGCCGTGCCGTGCGTATCGTCGGCGCACATGTAGCGGCAATCGTGCCCGCGCATTTTTTGAAAACGCACCCAGATATCGGTCTGAATGTATTCCACCAGATGCCCAAGATGAATGCTGCCGTTGGCATACGGCAGGGCGGAGGTGACGAGAATTTTGCGGGACATGGACAGGGGCGGCTAATCGGAAAGGCCGTATTTTACTTGATGCGATGGGTTAAAACCGTGAGCCAGGTTGTTTGAGGAATTCGATCTCTTCCGGCGACGAGGGGCGACCAAGGATTTCATTGCGATGTGGGAAACGACCGAAACGCACGACTACGTCGCGGTGCTTGTGTGCGTAATCCAGGAAACCATCAAATAGCTTGCGTTCGTGTTCGGCGGCTTCCGCGACGAGTTGAGCGTACTGCGCAACGGATAAATCCTGCATCGACACTGACTCCGCATGTTCCAGCGGCAAATACAGGAATACGCGTTCTATCAGGCTTAATTGCCTGTCCGAGCCCATTTCCAGCGCTTCCATGCTCAAGGCGAGTGATTTCGAGTCCTGTGCAAACATCTGCGCAGCATCGCGATGAATATGATGCGGGAACTGGTCAAGCAGGATCACCAGAGCAAGTCGGCCACGCGGCGAATCAGCCCATGAATCGAGTGCGCCACTGGCGGCGGCATTGAATGTGGTGGTAAAACGCTCGCTGATAGCGCGGTCTTTTTCTGGCAGCTTGCCGAACCAGAGTTTGCTTTGACGCGCGGCAATCCCGGTTGCGCTGCCCGGTGCGCCAAACCAGTAATCGAGCACGACTTTTGGCATCGCGATCATCGCTTAAAAAATATCTTCAGCCAGGCTGTTATGTGAGCCATCGCAGAATGGCTGATCTTTTGTGTGCTTGCAGTTGCACAGCCAGACAGTTGATTTTTCAGTGATGACAAAAGACTTGGGTTCGAACCCTGTGTCTTCGTGTGAGCCATCGCAAAACGGCTGGGTCATTGAACGGCCACACGAACACCAAAAGTATTCGCCCGGCTCCAGTTCGAGTTCGGCGGGGTTGCGGTCATACACGACGGGTTCAGACATGGCTTGCTCCTTGGGAAAGGCCGCATTTTACCCGCAAGTGTTCTGCGTATACGGTTTTAGAGTCAGTGATGACTGCCGCTGGGTTTGCCTTTGAGACGATACAAGGTTCCGCAATAGGGGCACAGTGCGTCACCTTTGGCTTCTATCGGCAAATAGACACGCGGGTGGGCATTCCAGCCGAGATGTCGGGGCATGGGGCAATGCAGAGGGAGATCCGCTTCGCCCACTTCGATCACGCGCTGGGTATTTATACCCTTGTGGGGATTATCTTTTTGCTCATTCATTTAGTGTCCAAACCTATCCGTCAAACCGGCGTAAGCCAGTTTTTGTGCGCACCGGTTTTATCAGAGTCGGCGCGACCGTACACGCAATCGAAATACATCGCTTGCAGCTGCGTGGTAATAGGACCGCGCTTGCCTGACCCAATCATGCGGTTATCCAGTTCACGGATCGGCGTGACTTCTGCTGCGGTGCCGGTGAAGAATGCCTCGTCAGCGCAATAGACCTCGTCCCGCGTAATGCGTTTTTCGATCACCGGGATACCCAGTCCGGCGGCCAGTTGCACGATGGTGTCGCGCGTGATGCCTTCAAGCGCACTGGTCAGATCGGGCGTGTAAAGTTTGCCATTGCGGATGATGAATACGTTTTCGCCCGAGCCTTCGGCGACGAAGCCATCCACATCGAGTAACAACGCTTCATCATAGCCATCCGCCTCTGCTTCTTTGTGCGCGAGAATCGAGTTCATGTAGTTGCCGTTGGCTTTGGCTTTGCACATGGTGATGTTGACGTGGTGGCGCGAAAACGAGGAGGTTTTTACGCGAATGCCGTTGTCCAGCGCCTCTTGCCCGAGATAGGCGCCCCACGGCCAGGCCGCGACGATGACATGTACCGACAGGTTTTTGGCCGAAATGCCCATCGCTTCCGAACCATAGAACGCCATTGGACGCAGATAGCCGGATTCGAGCTTGTTTTCTCGTACAACCGTACGCTGTGCCTCAAAAATCTCTTCTTTTGCATAGGGCATTTTCATGCCGAGAATATGGGCGGAGCGGTAGAGCCGGTCAGTGTGCTCTTGCAGGCGGAAGATCGACGTATTGTGTTCGCCCTTATACGCACGAACGCCCTCAAAAACGCCCATGCCATAGTGCAGGGTGTGGGTGAGAACGTGGGTAGTGGCCTCGCGCCAGGGGACGAGTTTGCCGTCGTACCAGATGAGGCCATCGCGGTCAGACATGGACATAATGCTCAATTCCTGTGTGTAATCGTGAGGTTCGATTTTACTTCATTTGCCGCAGACGTTCCTGTCTGCCGCTTCAAACGGCGGCGGCAAAATCAAAACTCAAAGGAAGCCGTATGAAACGTGTTGATCTGAAAATGCCGGCGGGAGGGCTGATGTCGCCCCGACGCTGGATGAGCGCGTCGGCTTTGTTGATATGCAGCACGCTGTTTTGTAGCACAGCGATGGCGCAAACTTGCGCGGATGCGCTTGCTGTGTTTGATTACCCGGCCGCACAGCGCATAGCGCAACAGCGGCTTGCGGATGCGTCAGGCGATGCGATAGCGCGGATGTGTGCTGCGCGTGCCGCCTACGAGACGGGGCATTTTACGGCTGCGCTCGAACAGCTTCGGATACTTGAACAGCAGCGCCCGCAAGCGGAGTTGCGCACCTATGCTTATAACTGGTTAACCGTCAGCTTGCGCCGTCTCGGACGTGAAAATGAAGCCATGCGCTACGGTCAGGCGGCGCTGGCGTGGGCGCGTCGTGAAACCAGTCGGCAAAATCTTGCTACTGCGTTGCATAACATGGCAGGGCTGGCCTGGGCGCGCGGCGATGCTGTCAGCGCGCGAGCGCTGTATCTGGAATCAATTCCGCTTAATCCGGATTTGTCAGAGCGCTCTGCCAGCTTTAATAATCTCGGGCTGATCGATCAGGCGACGGGGCATCAGCGCGAGGCCGAAGATTGGCTGAAACAGGCGATTGCACTGAATCGTGAACACCAGCATTTTCATCATCTGGGCAAGCATTTGATGAACCTGGGTAATCTGTATCGCGAACAAAAACGCTATGAAGAATCAGCCGCGTTGCTGGATGAAGGCGCAGCCCTGATTGACCGTGCAGGAGATTTGTACTGGCAGGCTGTGGCGGCACGCTATCGCGGTTGGCTCGCGCGCGATCAGCGCAATTGGGAGCAGTCTGGGCAGTGGTTGAAGCAGGCGGCGCGCGATTACGATGCGGCGGGCGCGGGCGGAGAGGCAGAAGCGGCGCGCCAGGAGATTAAAACGAATGATTCCGCGCGTGCATTGCTGCGGAAAAAACCAGATTGATTCAAAGCGAGCGACTCAAGGCGTATTGATACGCACAAACTCCGGGAAATAATCCGCGCGAACGATGTAAGTTCCGTCGCAGTTATAGGACGCACGAACCACGCCTTCGGATAGTGAGATGGCGGCGTTACGCAGGTAATAGCCCTCGATGCTGCGCAGCGTGTCAAAACAGCGCACGATTTCACCGATGCGCTCCTGCGCCAAAGGCTGCCACTTGGCGCGATCAGCATCCATCAGGCTGAGCCAGTGGGCAGGCAGGTAGTCGCGCAGCGGACCGGTCTGGACCATCGCGCGGATCCAGGCGATGGTGCGTGTTTTTTCTTCGTAAGGAACCGGTACAAAATGTCGCTGTACGTAACCCGGCTTGAGCAGGTCTTCGGCATCGTGAATTTCGTAGGCGAAGGGATTGAAGATGGATTCGGTACGCACTTCCGAGCTGTTAAAACCCACATAAATTGCGTACACCCCGGTTTCGCGCAACAGCGACGCACAGGTTTCAAGCACCTGTCCGGCAATCTTGTCGAGCCGGGATGGCTGGCGCGGTCTTTGTTCTACCGTTTCGCGCAGGGAGGGATCGCCCTTGATGCTGACAAAAGGTCTGTCGGCAGGCAAGCCAAATGCGCCGACGATAGCCTCGCTTAATACGCAATGGTTAGCTGCATCGTCGGACGGAGTCGGGATGGCTTGAGTCAGGATGGCTTTGTTCATCAGCCTATTGTCCCACAGACAGATTTCGGCAATATGACCGCGACGGTCAGCGAAATAACCCGCCTTTATCCAACAGGATCATTACATATACGCTTTTGCTTCTTCGCCCGGATTGGGTAGCCCGGCAATTCGCCAGGCCTCGCGCGGACTGGGAAACATTTTCTGTATGCAATCAGCGCTCTGCCCGTTGAGGTGACAGATGTGACTGAGCGCAGTGATGGAACCGTGTTTTTTGAATTCGTTGCGCAAGGTTTGCAGCAGTTCAAGTTGAGGGCCATTCAATTGACCCAGTCCATCGGCTTGCGCGATGTGCTGAGCCAGGGTTTCATTCCACAAACCCGGGGCGATAAAAAAGCCGTCTGCATCAAAAACGTGCCCGGCTGTTTCTTGCAAAGGATGGTTCATACGCTGCTCCCTGAATCGCCAGTGTGGACTGTTTTATAGCACCCCGGTGCGTCAATCAAAGCCGCGAAAGCAATTTGCGTACTGGCACGGGTAAGGCTGCGCCCAGGGCATCCTGTTTTGTGAGCCAGAGTCGTCCGGGCGATTCGGCTGTGAGCGGACGCGATGCAATATGGACGAGCGTTGGGGAAATATGCAGATGGAAATGGGTAAAGCTGTGTTTCAGGCCGGGCAATGAACGTGTTTCGGCGACGGTAACGCCGAGTTGTGCGCTGCAGTGTGTGGCGGCGTCACTATCTTCCGGGATTTCAGGGAAGCTCCACAAGCCTCCCCATATTCCGCTGGAAGGACGTTTCTCCAGCAGAATTTCGCCACGATCCATCAGTAGCAACATCTGGATATTTTTTTGCGGGATGGTTTTCTTAGGGCGTGGCGTTGGCAGCTCAGACACGCGCCCGAGTTGGTACGCCATACAGTCAGCGGCTACCGGGCAATCCACGCAACCAGGGCGGCTGCGTGTGCATAGACGTGCGCCCATATCCATCATGCCCTGGGTATAAGTTTCGATACCGGTCTGCGGCAGCAAAGATTCGGCGAGCAGCCACAAACGCTGCCCGACTTTTTTATTGCCTGGCCAGCCTTCGATCCCGCCGTGCCGTGCGAGCACTCTTCTTACATTGCCATCGAGAATGGCGTGGATTTTTCCAAAGGACAGCGCAGCGATGGCCGCCGCTGTCGAGCGCCCCACGCCGGGCAAGCGTTCGATGTCGGCAGGGATTTGTGGAAATGCACCGCGATAGTCTTCAATGATCAACTTCGCCGCTTTGTGCAAATTGCGCGCACGACTGTAATAGCCAAGGCCGCTCCACAAAACCAGAACTTCATCTTCGCTGGCGCTGGCGAGCGCGGAGAGATTCGGAAAGCGTTCAATGAACCGCAGGAAATACGGAATGACCGTCGTCACCTGGGTTTGCTGCAACATGACTTCGGACAGCCAGATACGATAGGGATCACGGTTGGCCTGCCATGGCAAGCCATGGCGGCCATGCTGGCGCTGCCAGAGAATGACGCGGGTAGAAAAATTTTTCACCCCAGAAGGGTAGCGGGGGCGCGGTGCTAAATCAATTACATGTTGCGCATCAGCTCTTAGACATAACCGAGTTTCTGGCGGAACAGGCCGACTAATTTGCCGAATGCTGATTCGGTAATGGATTTGCGCTCGACCACAACAGCTTCGCCAGAACGGAGCTTGTGGGCGAGCCGCCGCATGCTGATGGAAAAGCTGTTCAGGCCATCCTGATCCGAGAACAAGTAGGTGTGTTTGATGCCGCCTACCCATCCCAGGCGCATCCAGCGGAACGTTCCGTCTTCGTACTGAAATTCCACCCAGTCGCCCTTGTCCAGCGTCTGCGCCTTGAGTGCAAACTCGTCTTCCCATTCTGGCGCTTCAGGTTCGACTGGTTCGGCGAGGACGGCGATGTCGTCTGCCATAGCTGGTTCCTCGTGCGGGGCGTCGGCGTTGACCTGCATCTCTTCAGGCGCAGCCGGCTCAGGCAGGGGCACGGGTTGGGCATTGGGCCGTACCGCATTGGCGTGCAGGACAACCAGGGTGGCAAAAAATGTTTCGGCGCGCTCGTTAGTTGTTTCCAGAACGGCGATGCCTTCGCGCAGACGTTTGAGCAGCCCCGGCAGAATGCGAACCAGCATCAGGCGCGCGTCCATATCGTTCTTGGGCTGCACGCTCCAAACCAGTTCACGCATGGTTTCGACGTGGCTGTTGAAGTGCGCACCCGCCTCGCCTTCGCGCGTGTAATCGCTGACCAGCAACGTGGCCCACTCGCCGCGAAGAAAGTCAGTGATAGGCTTGGCGACCTCTTGCTCGCTCAGGCAGCGGTTAATGAAATCATGGGTCACTATGGGCGCGACTTCGGCACGTTCGACTTGCTGGAGCTCCTGAATGTCCGCCTGCAGTTCAACTTCTACGGTGTTTTCGAATGTTTGTTCCAGGGCTTCGAGTTCGGTTGCGGCAGCCTCGAAAACCGCTATATCCTGGTCAAAACTGTCCAGTACGGTAGTCACTACGCGCGATAGGGTGTCGAGCCGTTCAATGCCAGACGGCGATGTGGACGTGCACACGGAAAGCAGGGCAATGGCATCCAGCATGCGCCGCACCGGATGGTTGCGCAGCGAGAAAAAACTGCGATCCAGCATGGCGGCCTTGAGCACGGGAATTTGCAATCGTGCAATCTGGGTTTTCAGCCGATCCGGAATCGCTTCCTCATCGAACAAAGCGTCAAACAGCATTACAACCGCGTCCACCATCACTACATCCAGCGGACTGGCCGATTGCATGACCGGACTCTGCTGCAAGCTGCGCAACACGTTCTGAACCGAATGTGCATCCTGCACGGGAAGTTCAAATATCCCGCCGCCTGGCAGGGGCATGCTGCCGTTTTGCAGGCGGCCCAAGGATTCCAGCAGATTGAAACCGGACACGATGTGCTGTGCGCTGTTGCCAGCGAGCTGCGCGCCGCCGACGGATTGTCCCCCTGCCTGTACGCGCGCCATTTGCTCGAAGAGACTCATGATGTCAGACCCGGCCTCACTCTGCGGCTCGCCCAGCGCATTGCTGGCTGGCTTGCCGCGCGGGCGCGCTTTTAATCCGAATTTAAGGTCGGGCAGAACTCCGTTATCGATCAGGTAATGATTGATGGATTGATAGATACGGGCGAGTTCCGTCACCAAAACAAGATCGAATTGATTGAGCAACACGACTTGAATATTTTGTTCCTGGTTCACCCGGGCAATGCCATCGAGGAGCGCCTGGTACAGGACTTTTGGGCCGAGCGGATTATTGTTTTCGGCGAGGTCGGGGCGGTTAAGCAGGGCTGCCATTCGCGTATCCAGCGCAAGCAGTTCTTCAGCGCAGTTATAGCGCAAGCGTGATGTTGCCTTATCCAGGGTGAGCGTGGTTTCAAAGTCCTGGTCGCCGACCAGGGACAGCTCAAGCGTATCGGGAAGAGAGGAAGGACTGCGTTCAGCAATGAAATCGCCAAAGGCTCTGAAATAGGCTTCTTTGCACGCCGCCAACAGTTCGTTTGACTGCTTGCCAAGCACATGAATGGAATCGAAATAGGTGGTACGCGTGACAGTCAGCGGTGAACGGTCGGCCATGACCAGCAAGGTGTTTTCCATGGCCTCGGTCTGCCGCGCCAGAATGCGTACGGCACCCTCAATCAGCAGGTCACGGCATCCATGCAATAGCGGCAGGCTCTCGGCCGCGGCAAGCATGCGGCGGGATTTGCCATACTCATTCAGATTCACTACCACGGACTTTTTTGACATGCTGTTCTCCATCCTGATATCGCTGGCGCTGTTATTGCAGTCGGCATGGCTTGACTGACGGGAAATACAGAGCGCTACAGGAAGGCGTGAGCCTGCCGGTGACCCCGCTATCTCATTTGCCACCCCTTAGTGGAGGGAATTAATGCCGGCGAGTTTTGACTCGCAGGCGGCAGGATGAGACCGGAAGTTTTGCGTCCCCGCCTTGCGACGGGTTTGCCCTGATCGGTTTCAGTCAGCGGTGTCCGTTTTCTGACACACAGCCGCATAACTGGTCTATCGGCAGATATTTTGCAGACTTTAGGAATAATGTGAAAAAAAGCTGAAAAGCCTGAAGCTGGAGCGGGCGAAGGGAATCGAACCCTCCTCTTGAGCATGGGAAGCTCAGGTAATGCCACTATACGACGCCCGCCTGGGGTCAAGTACAATGCGGCATTCTACTGAAATTTTTCCCGGATAGACGTTTTGATTGGTCTGATTATTAACGGCGAAGCCCGCTCGTTCGCTGCGCCGCTCACGCTTGCTCAACTGGTCGAGTGTTTGTCGCTGGCAGGCAAGCGCATCGCCATTGAAAAAAACGGTGAGATCGTGCCGCGCAGCCAATACTCTGAAACCACGCTAGCCGACAACGACCACCTGGAAATCGTCGTCGCCGTCGGCGGCGGTTGAACATCCCCTAACTCCTGGCTTCATTCCCATGATCGAACCACTTTTAATCGCTGGTAAAAGCTACGCTTCGCGCCTGCTGGTCGGGACCGGCAAGTACAAGGATTTTGAGCAAACCCGGCTGGCTGTCGTTGCCTCGGGTGCTGAAATCGTTACTGTCGCCATCCGCCGCACCAACATCGGCCAGGATGCGAGCCAGCCGAGCCTGCTGGATGTCTTGCCGCCGTCAAAATACACTTATCTGCCCAATACTGCGGGCTGCTACACCGCCGATGACGCGATTCGAACCCTGCGCCTGGCGCGCGAACTGCTGGATGGACATGCGCTGGTCAAACTCGAAGTGCTGGGCGATGCCGAGTCGCTGTACCCGAATGTGGGCGAGACGCTGAAAGCCGCTGAAGTGCTGGTCAAGGATGGTTTTCAGGTCATGGTTTACACCTCAGATGATCCTATCGTCGCCAGGCAATTGCAGGATATCGGCTGTGTCGCGGTGATGCCGCTGGCAAGCTTGATCGGCTCCGGTATGGGCATTTTGAATCCATGGAACTTGCAAATCATCATCGACCGCCTCTCCGTGCCAGTGATTGTCGATGCTGGCGTCGGCACCGCGAGCGATGCTGCTATCGCCATGGAACTGGGTTGCGATGCCGTGTTGATGAACACCGCAATTGCAGGCGCAGGCAACCCGGTATTGATGGCATCAGCGATGAAAAAAGCGGTTGAAGCCGGGCGCGAAGCGTATCTCGCCGGACGCATGCCGAAGAAAATCTACCAGGCCAGCGCCAGCTCGCCGTCTGCTGGCCTGATAACTGGAAACGCTGGTAAGTAGCATGGCACAAGCTGAAAGCGGGCATCCCAGCATCCGCTCGTTTGTGCTGCGCGCGGGTCGAGTGGGCGGCGGGCAGGCGCGTGCGCTGGCTGAGCTGGGGCCGCGATTTGTCTTGCCATATCAAACGTCTGTGATTGATCTGGATGGAGTGTTTGGCCGCGCCGTCTCTGATTCACACCCCGCGCCCAAGATTCTCGAAATCGGTTTTGGCATGGGCGAAGGTATGGCCGATATTGC
>JAYVLR010000104.1:0-13499 GCA_043759395.1 Thiobacillaceae bacterium | reverse complement strand
GAAAACGAGCGTGGCGGGATCAGGCCAGCTCTGACTTCTATATTTCGATAATTTGACCCTGCTGCGCGGCTTGCAAATTCCAGTCGGGCGCAGCGCTTTGCAGTTCTTGCATGATGGCGTTTTCGTTACCGGGTTTGAGGTGGGTGATCCACACTTGAGGCCGGACTTTGAGTTGAGCGAGTTCTTGCGCCAGCGACTCCGGCCAGTGGTGTTTGGAGGCGATGGCGATGTCTTTGAGCGCGTTCTCGAACGAAGTTTCGATAATCAGGTGGCGCAGCTCGGGAATCGAATTAAGCGCATGAACCAGACTTTCACTGTGGGTGGTGTCGCCGCTGAAAACAAAGCTGCCACCTGCAACCGCGATGTGGATGCCGCACGCGGGGACAATATGGTTGGCCGGGGTCGGGCTGAAGCGGCGTCTGCCGAGACTGATGCTTGCACCGAAAGGCAGCGCTTCGAAACGTAACCAGGGCGCAGATTCGTCAGGGATGACGCGGAAGTCCGGCCACAATTTCCAGTTGAATAGATGCTCGGACAAAATCTCCAGCACCTCGGGCAGGGCATGCACGATCACCGGCTGCGTGCGCTGCTCGCCGATTGCATCGAGCAGCAGGGGCAAGCCCAGCACATGATCGAGGTGGCTGTGGGTGATGAAGATGTGGTCGATGCGCGCGAGCTGTTCGAGGCTGAGCGTGGTGATGCCGGTGCCAGCGTCGATCAGCACGTCGTCATCCACCAGCAGGCAGGTGGTGTGGCGTCCGCTGCCGATGCCGCCGCTGCAACCGAGTAGGGTAATTTTCATGATTGTTTGGGTGAGTGGCTATTTGGTCGTATACACAAACACGCCGTCCCAATCATTGGGCGGAGGATTGCTCTGGAAATGCGCGATGCGTTCAAGATAAATATCGTATAGCACACGCGGCGCGCGGGCGTTGAGCGCGCGCAACTGGCGCCCGGCTTCAGCCCAGTCCTGTTTTTGATACGCCGCGAATGCAGCTTCAAACGTTTGTGCGTTTTCGAGCACGTCAGCGGGAAGGCTGGCCTTCATGCCAAGTGCTTCATAAATCGCCACCGGGATTTCCTTGCCTTTGACGCGCACATCGTCAATTTTCATGAAGGCGTGTTCGGAGTCGGCCAGCACGGTCGGTGCAGTCACGAGGATGCCGACACCGTATTGCTTGGTGATGCCTTCGAGCCGCGAGCCGAGATTTACGGCATCGCCCATGACAGTGTAGGACATGCGAAATTCCGATCCCATATTGCCGACGCTCATGCGCCCGGTATTGATGCCGACACCGATCTTGACGTGCGGCCAGCCGCGCCTGGCGAATTCTTCGTTGAGCTCGGGTAGCGCGTCCTGCATCTCGAGCGCGGTCTGCACTGCACGTGCGGCGTGGTCGGCCAGATCGACCGGGGCGTTCCAGAATGCCATGATCGCGTCGCCGATGTATTTGTCGATGGTGCCGCGATTTTTTTGCACGATGTGGGTCATGGTGTTGAGGTAGGCATTGAGCACGTCGGCCAGTTTAGCGGGCGACAGCTTCTCGGAAAAATCAGTAAAGCCGCGTATGTCCGAAAACAGCACGCTCATTTCGCGTGATTGCGCGGCCATGCTGTAGTGCGCAGGATTCGCGCTCATCTCCGCCGCGAGTTCGGGCGGCACATACTGGCCGAAGAGTTTGGTGATTTGATGGCGCGCAGCGGAGGCGGTAAAAAAGCCATACGCCGCGTTCAGCAGATACAGTCCCAACACGGTGAGCAAGGGCGCGGCCATGGGGATAACCCAGAGGTGATTCCACGCGATGACATACGCGCCGGTTAGCGCGAGCAGGGCGGCGAGGCTGGCAAGCAGTCCGATGGTGGGGCCAAATCGAATCACGATCCATGCAATCAAACTGCCCAGTAGCAGCACAGCGAGCAGGCGCGCGTCATCCGCCCAGGCAGGCATATGGCGGGTGTTGCCGTCGAGCATGCCGGCGATCAGATGGGCGTGGATTTCAACGCCGGGGAAGGTGCTGGAAAAGGGTGTCACACGTAGATCGGCAAGGCCGGGGGCGGTGGAGCCGACGAGGAGGATGCGGTTTTCCAGCTGGCTCATTTTGGCGCGGCCTTTCAGCACGTCTGCGGCGGACACGTAAGGGAAGGGCGCACCTGCGCGGTAAGGCACGTACACCGTCGCGTCGCGGTTGAGCGGAACTTTCAGGCCGCCCACCTCGATCCATGGCTCCCGGTAGTCGCGCCCGAGAAAATGGCGGGTTGTTGATCCGGCTCGCGGCGCGTCGCCGCCAAACGCCAGCCGCAGCGTGGAGGCTGACAGGGACAGGTGATAGCCGGATTCGAAAGGCATCACCATGTTCATGCGCCGTGCGGTGCCGTCGTCGTCCGCCTGCATGTTGAAAAAACCGGCGGCTTGTGCGGCTTGCTGGAACTGCGGCAGGTTCGCGCCGTAGCCTGCCGGTTCGGCAAGCTTTGGCGCACGTTCGCCGAATGCGGTTCGCGGCAATACTGGCGCGGGGAGTACGCCAGTACGGACTGAGGCCATGCCTGGCGGGATGAAGTAATAGCCCAGGGTGACGGGGCGTGCTGCGAGTGCTTTGGCAAAGCGGGCATCAAAATCCAGTTGCGGCTTCAGGCGCGCGACGGCTGCGGTGAAATCCTGGTTGCCTGCAAATTCGGTTTGCGCCAGACGGGTTAGCGAATTGAGTCCGGAGCTGGTATCCGGTTCGGCGAACACCACGTCGAACCCCACCGCCGCAACCTGATATTGATCGAACAGGCGATCCAGCAGCGTGACCATTTTGTCGCGCCCCCACGGCCAGCGGCCTATTTCCTGAAGGCTTTTTTCGTCGATGTCGAGAATGGTGACGCGATCATCCGCGCCGGGCTGGGCAGTCTGTTTCAGCCAGGCATCGTAGAACCAGGATTCCACGCGATCAATCGCGGCGACCCGAAACACACTGGCCGTATGTAGCGCCATCAGGAGGACAAAAACCGCAGACAGCGCAGCTTGAGCCAAGGTGGTGTTTTGTGGACGATTCACCCGGTGATGCGTGGTGCGTTTGTTAACGGAGGCGATAGAAACGGTCGCCCAGTTCCTTACCGTTCAATTTATCAAAGCGGTCACCGATTGCATCGCCAAGTTTGCTCAAACGGTCAGCCGGTTGCGGATGCGTTTTGTACAAGAGGCCGGTGCGGCCATCTTTGGCGGGTAATGCCGCCAGATCCTGCAGCACGGCGGGCAAGCCCCAGGGGTCGTAACCTGCGCGTGCGGCAAACACGATGCCCTCTCGATCCGCTTCAAATTCTGCATCTTTGTCGAGTCCGCGCGCCATGATTTCAGCGCCATTGCCAATCAGGTTCTGCACCACTTGATCGCTGTTCTTGGCCTGCTTGCTGGCCGCCTGCCCTAGCGCACTGATGAGGCTGGATTTCTTTAACACCTTGAGGTGATGTTTTTTGGTGATGTGTGCAATTTCGTGTCCCAGCACGCCAGCGAGCTCAGCCTCATTGTTGAGTTGCCGGTATAAGCCCTTGGTGACAAAGACATAGCCGCCGGGCGCAGCAAACGCATTGATGTCCTCGGTGTCCAGCACACCAAAGCGCCATGGAATATCAGTCCGGCCACTTTGTGCAGCGACCCAGTTACCCACCAGATTGACGTAGCGCTGCAAGCTTTCATCGCGCACCAGTGGAACAGCCCCCAACAGATTGCCTGCGATCTGCTTGCCGATATGGATTTCATCTTCGGTCGAGTATTTTCCGAACAGGCCAAAACTGAGTGCTTGAGCGTCTGCCGCTTTGTCGCTTTGTGGCGTTGAGGTTTGTGGCGTTGAGGTTTGCGGCGTTGAGGTTTGCGGCGCGGCAGCGCTGTCAGCGGGTGGGGTGGGTGCAGCTTTTGACTGGCTTTTTTTCAGTTGTTCCTGGAGGATTTTTCCCAGATCAAAGCCACCTGCCATCCCGCTGAAAGACACGAGCGAAATAGCTGCGACCAATAATTTTAGTTTCATCTCAGTTATCTCCCCATGATGATTTGGCGGGGTCGGTTCTGGATTGTGGTTTGGGGAGCGAAGGCACATTCGTCACGACAAGACCGACTCGGCTGGCATTGGCTCTGGCTTGTTCGCGCGTTACCGCACCATTTTCCAGTCGCGCCAATTCTTCAGGGCTGAATTTTGCTGTTTTCAGTTCTTCTTCGTTAAGGCCACGAACGCCCGCTACAGCCACCACACGGCTCGGGTTGGACTGGCTGGTTGCCACGCCAAGCACATCGCCGACCCCCGCGCCTCCCGCGCCGCCACTTCCTGTGCGCACGGATAACAATCTGACCCAGCCTTGTGATCTGGCTGTTTTAACCTGTAGCCACCCACCTTGTCGGGTGAGGATATCGACCGCCGTTCCTTTGCTAGCCTGGGCAGACACGGCTGCCGTCGCGGAAGCTTGAGCACGCAGGCTTTCATCACGCAACAAGGTGCCTGTGGCAGCATGAACGGAAACCCCGAGCAGCATTGTGCTGAGGATCATGGTGCGGAATGCTGTGTATTTCATCTGTGTCTCCTGTCTTGATGTGTGCAAACTGTATGGCTGGAATGAGCGTAACGCAAGCGCCATGTTTCGGATTAACATTAGTTTATGAATTATCTTGTTGTCTCTATTGAATCCTTGGGTGCCAAAATCACCAACTGGTTCGCTGTTGCGTATGGCATGTTTGCATTTCTTGCCAGCGCGTTACGCTTTTTGGCGCATCCGTCGACCTGGAATCGCGCGACTTACGATGTGGTCATCAAGCAGGTTTATTTCACTGCGATTCAAATTCTGCCTGTTTTCCTGGGGTACGCGCTGGTGATTTCATGGCTGATGATCAGCATCATCCTCAGTACTGCGCGTGATTTTGGGCTGACAGGATTTGCGACGGAAATGACCATCCGCGTGTTGATCCTGGAACTGCTGCCTTTTCTCACTGCACTGTTTATAGCGTTGCGTTCGGGCAGCGCGATCAATACCGAAATCGCGCTGATGCAGGTGAATAATGAGCTGGATGCGCTGGCGCATTGCCAGGTTCCGCCGATGCAATTCGAGTTTCTGCCACGTTTGATCGGCGGCGTGATTTCAGTGTTGACCCTGGCCGGTCTGGCCAGCCTGTTGACGCTGTGTCTGGCATATGGGTCGATTTATGGGCTGAACCTGGCGGGATTTGATGCCTTCACCCAAACCATCGCCAAAATTTTTAATGGCGCGGTGGTCGTCGGTTTCTTCGTTAAATGTATTTTATTTGGTTTGGCGGTCACGCTTATTCCCGTCACCGCAGGCCTGGAAACACCGAAGAAACTGTTCATGGTTCCGGTCTCGGTGCTGCGGGGTATGATGCGGGTCTTCTTTGCTATTGTTGCGATTGAGGTGGTGTCATTAGCGCTGCAATACATTTAAGTCTGTTTGCCGATAGTGATGCGATGAAGACCGCAATCGCAGCGCTGGACGATCATTCGGTTGCGCGCGTGTCGCTTGATCTGCCGCTGCGCGCCAATCTTTCTGCGCTTGATAATGTCGCCTTGATTCCGCTATATCAGCGCCATTTTAATGCGGTGGAATCAGGCCGACAGGCAATGGTTTTACTGGATCAGCTAGGACACGGCCATATCGCTATGCTGCGTGACCCGGATATGACGGTATCGCAGCGCTTTGTGACCAAACTCGCACGCGCATTGATTCTGCAACGTCCGCGTCTGGTAATCGAGCGTCCCGGCGCCATGCTTTACGATGTTGCCTATCCGCTGTTTGTACAGCAATTAGCTACGCGCATGGGATCAGATAATCGCTGGGAAATGTATGACTACACCTGGAATCGGGCGTTATATCCTGCAGACCTTGTATTACAAAAATAGCCCGTATGAATAAACTCCATTTCAAGGTCGGACTGTTTGCGTTCACCGCATTGGCGCTGGGTGCCGCGTTCCTGGTTTACCTGCTGCATGCACGCGGCTTTTTCGATCGTCCGTTTCAGTTACAGCTGGCTGCTAGCACTGCGGATGGTGTGGCGCCCGGCGTACCGATTACCTTTTCCGGGATTGAAATCGGGCAGGTTGCGGCACTTGGATTGAATGACGGCGGTGGCATTATTATCCGCGCCGAAATTCCGGCTCGTCATGCCAAATGGCTTAAAGTAGACAGCACGTTTACGCTCGACAAACCCATCGTCGGAGGCGCAAAAATCCGGGTGGATTCACCTCTTCCGGGTGCGCCATCCTTGCCGGATAACTCGACGATGCTGTTGGTGACCTCGGATATCAGCAAAGAAATTCCTGTACTGGTCGAACGCGTCAAGGCGATTCTTGCCAATGTCGAACATCTCACCCGTCGTGACGGGGAGATCAATGCCACCCTTGCGAATGCCCAAACTATTACCGGCCGCATGACAGGGGAGTACGGCGTACTGGAAGGCGTTCTGGGCAGCCCCGAAAAGGCGCGCGCTATGAACGACTCACTGGATAAGACCCGTGCGCTAATAACCAAGCTCGACGGTATCGCGCTCAAGGCCGATGAATGGCTATTCGCTAACAATGGTGTTGCGGAACACACCCGCGAATCGCTGGCACAAGTGCGTCTGATGTTGAACGATGCGCAATCCAGCCTGAAAAAAGCGGATGTGGTCATGAAGAATGCGGTGGATATTTCAGCCAATGTACGCGACGGCACGCAGGACTTTGGCAAGCTGCGCACTGAAATTGATGACGCAGTGCGAAAAACCAATAGCCTGGTTAACGAACTCAACAAGAAATGGCCTTTTGCCCGCGATACCGGGGTCAAACTGCCATGAGATTTTTATTCGCCGTGATGGTGCTGACGATTCTGACTGCATGCGGCAGTGGCGGGCCACCACCGCCCGACTGGAAATCGGATTCAGCCGATCTGATCGAGCGTTACAAGAAACACGCCTTGCTGGGTGAGAACATATTGGCTGAACGCTATTTCCAGCAGGCGATTATGGCAACAGGCGGGGCTGGACGCATCAGTGAAACGGCGCGCTTGTGGCTGGTACATTGCGCCACGCGTCGTGCCAGTTTGCTGGATGATGATTGTCACGAATATGCCGGGTTGGCAAAGGTCGAAACGAGCGCTGACGACCGTGCGTATTACCAATTCATCACACTGGACTGGCGCACGCTTGATCCGGCCAAGCTGCCTGTGCAATATGCAGGTCTGGTGCGGGCTGAGCCTGCTACGCTCAATGCAAAAATAAGCGCGATCAACGATCCGCTTTCGCGCCTGCTTGCGGCGAGTCTTGTGGTGCAGCGCCGTCAAGCCGACGATGCGACCTTGTTGATGGCCGCTGAGACCGCATCCAGCCAGGGTTGGCGGCAGCCGCTGCGGGTGTATCTGAAACTTCTGGAGGCGCGGGCGGAAGCGTTGGGTAACAAGGTGGAGCAACTTAATTACGCCGCCCGAATTCGTCTGGTTGAGGACGCTTTGTACCCACTTCCGGCCAATCGCGTAGAGGGGGCGGTGCAGCCTTGAGTGCGGGAACGATATATTTGTACTACTATCCCCGCCTAGCTCAGGGCAAAAGCGCAAAGACTTGCAAGGTAAACAAACATTAATAACTGCTTTTTACGCTGAACTCTACGTTGTTTTCAGCACTCTATCCGGCGTGAAGTCAGTACGTTGAGGAATTGACAAGCTGACCAACACTGGGTATTTTCCACCAACGAAGCTTTTTCTTCGTTAACACACTTAAATTTGGAGGAGTAATAATGAAATTTGTATCCCTGATGATTGCTGCTGGCCTGATGGCTGGCGCTTCTGCTGCCAATGCCAGCGTCCTGTTCTCCAATGAGTGGGCTGCTGGTGCCTGTGATGCCTGGAATAAAAACGCAACATTGACCTCCGGCTTGGCCGATAAGTGGATAAAAAATGATGCTGGTCATGGCCATAAAATCATTCACTTGTACCGCACTGACTGTAGTGATGCCTATAAGTCAGAAATGCGCATTGCGCTTAAAGATGGCAAAGCAATGTGCGTGTACGGCGGTGCGGTTCAGACCAAGCTCGATCTGGCTGTTGATTACCTGATGCACGGCAAGACCACTCACTGGATTGAAATGGGTGCGGGTGAATATGGTCCGATGAAAGCCATGATGTTCGGAAAACTGAAGTTCCAGGGTCCGAAAGTGGAAGCCATGACCGTCATGGGTCCGTTTGAAGCCTTCCTGAAGTTGACGGGCGAAGTCCCGGGTACTGATACTGCCATCTGCCCCAAGTAAGCTGCCTGGAAACAAAAAAAGCCGGGTTATCCCGGCTTTTTTAATGGCGGGCACCAGTTCGATGCACGCGGTTCAATGCAAGCTGGTTTGCGGCACATCCGCAGGCAGGCCAGTCCGGATTTCTTCTGCGTTTGCATCGCGGATATCGATCACATTAACCAGACACGTCACACTTTGCCCGGCGAGTGTGGGATTGCCGTCTACGGTCAGTTTTCCATCTTCGATCCGGGTAACGTAAAAGGCTTTGGCTTCACCCGCTTCACTCTGAAATTGAACTTCGGCACCGATACGTCGATATTGCGGCGGCACGTTGTCAATGTCATCGGTGAATACCAGGCTCTCATCGCGTACGCCGTAGGCATCTTCGGGGAGCAGTTGGAGTTCGACCCGTTCACCAATGGTATGACCCTCAAGCGCAGCCTCGATGCCGGGCAGCAAGCCGTCCCGTCCACCATGCAGGTAGGCAACAGGCACATCATGCTGTTCCACCACGGCATCGCTGTTGTTGAGAATGGCGTAGGTTATATAGACGACTTTGTTACGTTTAACGGTGTTCATAAGCGAGTTTGCGTTCGTTTCCGGGTCACATGATACCCTCGAAACAGGGATTCAAGGGCACGGAAGCCAGCGCCAGACAGACACACATGCGCATGTGCTGGTATAGTGCGCACTCCCGCATACCCGACCAATCGGTATGCGGCTCCCTCTCTTGATCTTTTAGATTCTCTTTTCGTCTGCCTCGATTGGTGTCGTCATTTTGTATGACGACAGGCCGTCGCAGGAAAAAATATGACGCCCGAAATACTTTTTACCAGTCTTGGACTGGCCGAGCCCCTATTGCGTGCGATTGCCGATGCCGGTTACACCACGCCCACTCCGATTCAGGCACAGGCAATTCCGCAGGTGCTGGCAGGCGGCGACTTGCTCGCTGCGGCACAAACAGGCACGGGCAAAACCGCCGGCTTCACCTTGCCGATTCTGCATCATCTATCGACCCGCGAAGCGCCATCCCCCAAGCCGGGACGGCCACGCTGTCTGATCCTGGTGCCAACGCGCGAGCTTGCCGCGCAAGTGGAAGAATCCGTCAAAACCTACGGCAAATACCTCGCGCTGAAATCGATGGTGATGTTTGGCGGAGTCAACATCAATCCGCAGCTCAAAATGCTGCGTTCGCGTGTGGATATTCTGGTAGCCACGCCGGGCCGCCTGCTTGACCACCTCGGACAAAAAACCGTAGATTTGTCCGGTGTCGAAATTCTGGTGCTGGACGAAGCCGACCGCATGCTGGACATGGGGTTTATCCGCGACATCAAGAAAGTCCTTGCCGTGGTGCCTAAGCAGCGCCAGACCTTGCTGTTCTCCGCAACGTTCTCCGACGAGATTAAAACGCTGGCCAACAGTCTGCTGTATAAGCCCGGCTGCATTGAGGTCGCGCGCCGCAATATTGCGTCCGAACTGGTTGATCAATCCATGCATCTGGTGCCGCAGGCGCACAAACGCGATCTCTTGAGTCACCTGATTAAACGGCATGGCTGGAAGCAGGTTTTAGTGTTTACCCGCACCAAGCACGGTGCTAACAAACTGGCTGAAAAGCTCATCAAGGATGGCATCAGCGCCGCCGCGATTCACGGCAATAAAAGCCAGGGCGCGCGCACCAAGGCGCTGGCACAATTCAAGGACGGCAGCATCGGCGTGCTGGTCGCAACCGACATCGCGGCACGCGGCATCGACATCGACCAACTACCGCAGGTGGTGAATTTTGAATTGCCCAATGTGGCTGAGGACTATGTTCACCGTATCGGCCGGACCGGGCGCGCAGGCAGCACTGGCGCGGCGCTGTCACTGGTAGACAGCGAAGAAATGAGCTATTTGAAGGACATTGAAAAACTCATTAAACGCTCCATCGTGCGCGTGGAAATCGAAGGTTTTGTGCCGCCGCTTAAATCCGAGTTGATGTCGGATGAACGTCCCCCGCGTCCGCCGCAGGGACGGGGCGGTCAGCCGGGTGGTCGCAGCGGCCGTAGCGGCCAACCCAATGCACGTAACGCTTCTGGCCGGTCGCAGCCGGGGAACAAGCCCGCTGCGCCACGAGCCGCTCAACCCGCCGCAACGACGCGTAGTGGCGCGCCCGCTGCGCACAAGCCTCGGCCACAAGCCGCCTTGTTTTCTGCCAAACCCGGAACACGCGGGCGATAGCAGATAAGCGTTAGAATTTTGCAGATGGATACGCTGCAAACTTACGACGAACTGCCTTACGACAGCCTGCCGCTGCCTGAAACCCAACCAGATTTTCTCGCCGCGCTAGCGCATCTGCATGGTTTTGAGGCACCTGACCCAAGCCGGGCGCGCGTGCTGGAACTGGGCTGCGCGTCGGGTGGCAACCTGATTCCGCTGGCAAGCCGCTATCCTGAATCTGAGTGTGTAGGCGTAGAGTTGTCACGCGTGCAGGCGGAGGAGGGCGCGCGTTTTGTCTCGCAGTTGGGGCTTGGCAATGTTCGTATCCTGCATGGCGACCTGGCTGACATGCCAAGCGATTTAGGCGAGTTTGATTACATCATCGCCCATGGTGTGTTTTCCTGGGTGCCGCCTGCCGTGCAAGAGGCCTTGCTCGAAGTCTGCCGCCAACACCTGGCTGCCAACGGCCTTGCTTATATCAGTTTCAATGTCGCAGCGGGCTGGGACAAACTTCAGCGGCTTCGTGCCGCCTTGATTGAAAGCAGCCTGATTGAACGCACTCAGGTTGACCTGCCCGCGCCGCAGCGTTATTCACGGGCACGCGCCCTGCTTGATGAAATGGAGCTGACGGAAGCTGACCCCGTTTTGCTCAAGGAAATTGCCCATCTCAAAATTGCGGCACCTTCCTATCTTTTCCATGAATATCTGGCCGAGTTCAATGTGCCAATGACGTTTTCAGATTTTGCCGCAAAGCTGGACGCGCATGAGCTGCGATATGTGGGTGAAGCGAGTCCGCGCAATGCGGTGGTCGAACTTGAAAATGCTTGGGGATTGATTCCTGAAAGCATGGCCGGGCGCTGGATGGAGGCCGAAGCGGCACTGGATCACGCACTGACAACGCGGTTTCGGCGCGCGTTGGTTAGCCGCAGCGATGCGCCCTTCGCCCAGCCGTCATGTGCTAACAAACTGGTTGATCTGGCGTTTTATGCCGACCTCACCAGCGAGGAGGAGATCGATCTCGGCACGCATACCGAGCAGCTATTTGTGAACCCATCGGGTCACAGCTTTCCAGTTGCCGCGCCAATCGCCAAAGCAGCCATGATGGCTTTATCGATGGCATATCCAAATGCAATGCGATACGACGACCTGTATGCGGCCGCACAGTCCGTAATTGCGGAAGCAGAATCAGGCGTAGCAGGCGTTCAGGACGAGGCGCAATTCCGAGAGGGGCTATTTCAACTGGTGATGCTGCATGGCATCATGCCCACCGTGTCTGATTGGCAATTCGACTCAGGACTGGACGTGCATCCCTGCGCCCAGTCACTGGCACGCATGCAGGCCATGATGCCTGGCTGGGTGGTAAGCGGTGCGCGTCATGTAGCGATGGATATGGACGAGCCGGGGCGGACCTTACTGTCACAACTTGATGGCAGCCGTAGCTCCGATGAGTTGGCTGCATTTATGTATACGGGCTTACTTGAATCAGGACTGAACCTGACCTGCGAACAGGTCAATGCTCTGGTTCAACAACAGCTCTGGTTATTTTCCCGACACGGCTTGTTAGGGATTTCGCGTTAAACACGTGGGAGGAACAGAGATCATTCTATATTTAACATAATATACATTACACGAAATTATAATGGTTTAGAAAAAGCCCAAACGGGCTTTAGCGCTGCTCAAAAAAGACTCGTTGGGTCACATCCCTGACCCTACTAGGTCATCATCAAACCCAATTTTTCTCGCCATGTCAACATATACAGTACTCCTCTCAAAAATATTTCTTATAAAACTGCCATTGCACGCGGGTTGCAACGGTAAATACCAGCGCCAGCGGCGTGATCATCCAGAATGGACTCATGATGATCGGCAGGCAGAGATAAAGCGTGACGCCCGACGCAAAGAACATCAGTTTGGACAACCTCCCGATCTTGTGGATGTCCGCCGACTCCCTGCCTGAACAGGCACGACGGATGTAGCGTTCAGTCAGTCCGTCAACGCTTGAAACGACATACAGCAGGAAAAACAGCGGCAATGACGCGAGAACAAACCCGATTCGAATTCCGTAGACTTGAATCACGTTCATGGCTACGTAGATTTCGCGAGCGTTGCGCGCGACAAACTGGCTGAGGTACAGCCGGTCGATTTCGTTGACTCGATAGCCCGCAAAATAGGCATAGGTGGCTTCGTGAAGCGACGTGGCCTTGAAAAACAGCCAGTAGGTCCATTCCTGGGTTTGCGCCGTAATGGTCGCAAGACCGCCTACATAACTTCCTGGATGGACCAGAGCTTTGACGCGGGCAGATTCGGCCTGGAACAGGGCATCTGCCGCCTGAACCGGGTCGGCCCACTGGTATTTGGCGAAAAGAAAGGCCATCACCAGCGCGATGAGGCCCAGCAGGATATACAGCATGAGCGTGCCGAACAGCCACTGCAGCGGCCACAGAAACGCGACGGCCACATTGCCATCGTAAAGCCCGGACGACCTAGAAGCCACTGCCCCTCCCTTCAACCACCAGGGTGTCAGTCTCGATACCGTGCGAGTCGTAATTCTGACGCATGCTGGCGGCAATATCCTCCAGCGAAGACGGAATTGGATGCACTTCGTCGGGATCGAACAGGGGCAGCCGGATTTTATAGAGCTGGCCGCCTTCGATTAGCGCAAAGGCTTGTCCCTTGGGCAATTGCACCAGATCAGCCGGTGACAGCATGGGCGCGGACTGGGTGCTGACGCGATCCTCGTTGCGCGTGGTGAACGATAAAACTTCACGATCATCCGAACTGTCAGTAGCGGCGCTGGCCTGAACTGAAGTAACCAGCTGCACGTCAGGAAGCTGGTTGGTGAGGATTTCGGCGGTTTCCTTGTTTTTGACCCGCAGCATGATGAGGGTATTGAGGTTGCCGCCGATCTGCGCGGCCTTGGCCTTGTTGCCGATGCGGGCTTCCACATCCGCCCAAGTCTGTGTGTAAACAGCCACCTGGAAGCCTGCGCCGCCTGCCTTGTTCAGCAACGGGATGAACTCGTCCCCGATCAGTTCGTTGAACTCATCCGCATGGATGCAGAGCTTGCGC
>JAYVLR010000103.1:0-2225 GCA_043759395.1 Thiobacillaceae bacterium | reverse complement strand
TCCACCCGCACCAGCGCAAGCTGATCCAGCCCGCGTGCGACCCGCGCAGCCTCCAGATCAAACCACACCCGACCCGAACAGACGACGACCCGGCTGATTTCAACAGGCGCACGCGGATCATCGATCACAACACGAAAACCTGCCGCGCCTAAATCATCCAGCGACGAGCTTGAAGCCGGATGGCGCAACAGGCTTTTGGGCGTAAAAATCACCAGCGGTTTGCGCACCGGTCGCAACATTTGTCGCCGCAACAGATGAAACATTTGCGACGGCAAGGTCGGCACGCAGACCTGGATATTGTTTTCCGCGCACAGTTGCAGATAACGCTCGACGCGCGCGGAGGAATGTTCCGGCCCCTGGCCTTCAAAGCCGTGCGGCAGCATCAGGGTCAGACCGCACAAGCGCCCCCATTTGGCCTCGCCGCTGGTGATGAACTGGTCAATCACCACTTGCGCGCCGTTGGCAAAATCGCCGAACTGCGCCTCCCACACCACCAGCGTATCCGGCTCGGCGGTAGCGTAGCCGTACTCGAATGCGAGCACCGCTTCTTCCGACAGCAGCGAGTCGATCACGGTGAAATTGCCCTGCTGCCCATGCAGATGTTCGAGCGGAATGTACACCCCGCTCTGCCGCCGCTCGCGCTTCTGATCGTGCCACACGGCATGGCGATGAAAGAAAGTGCCGCGCGCCGAGTCCTGGCCGCTCAAACGCACATTGAAGCCGACATCGAGCAGGCTGGCGTAGGCAAGGGTTTCAGCATAGCCCCAGTCCAGCGGCAGCTCGCCTGCCAGCATGCGGCGGCGGTCATCGACCACTTTCTGCACGCGCGGATGCAGCTCGATGTCGTGTTGCAAAGTGGTGATGCGCTCGCCCAGAAAATGCAGCTTGTCGGCAGGCAAGCCGGTTGCGGTCTGTTCCCGCACGTCGCCGTGCTGAAAGCGGCTCCAGTCCACGGTATAGGTTTTCTTGTAGTTTGATGCGGGCGGCGGGCTGAGCGATTCGCCGCGTTCAAGCTTGTCGCGCGATTGCAAAATCAGCGCATCGCTGTCCTCACGGCTCACCACGCCGTCAGCCGCCAGGCGTTCGGCGTACAGCGCACGCGTGGTGGGATGGCTGTTGATGCGGCGATACATCAAGGGCTGCGTCGCCAGCGGCTCATCCTGCTCGTTGTGGCCGTGGCGGCGATAACACACCAGATCGATGAAAGCATTCTTGTGAAAGGTATAGCGAAAATCCACCGCCGTCTGCACCGCAAATGCGACCGCTTCCGGGTCGTCGCCGTTGACGTGAAACACCGGCGCTTCAACCATCTTCGCCACATCGGTGCAATACAAGGTCGAGCGCACATCGCGCGGGTCAGACGTAGTAAATCCGATCTGGTTATTGATGACGACATGAATCCCGCCGCCGTTGCGAAAGCCGCGCGTCTGCGACATGTTCAGACTTTCCATCACCACGCCCTGCCCGGACAGCGCCGCGTCGCCGTGCAGGATCACCGGCACCACTTCGTAGCCCATCACGTCGCCGCGCCGGTCCTGGCGCGCGCGCACCGAGCCGCGCACCACCGGGTGCACGATCTCCAGATGCGACGGATTGAACGCCAGCGTCAGATGCACCGAGCCATTCGGCGTCGAGACATCGTTGGAAAAGCCCTGGTGGTATTTCACGTCGCCCGACATGGTCGAACCCGCCGTGCCATTCGTCGCCTGTTCAAACAGGCTGTCGAGCGTGCGCCCGAGCGTATTGACCAGCACATTGATGCGCCCGCGATGCGCCATGCCGAGCACGATTTCCTTCGCGCCGTGCAATGCGCAGCGCGAGATCACATCGTCCAGCAACGGGATCAGACTCTCGCCGCCTTCCAGCGAAAAGCGCTTTTGCCCCACGTAGCGCGTGTGCAGAAATTTTTCCAGCGTTTCGGCGTCGGTCAGGCGGCGCAGCAGTTGCCGCCGGGCTTCGTGCGCGAGTTCAAAACGCCCGCGCGCGCCCTCGATGCGCTCCTGTATCCAGCGTTTGCGCGCCACATCGGTGATGTGCATGTATTCCACCCCGAGCGTGCCGCAATACGCCGCCCGCAACTGCACCAGAATCTCATCCAGCCGCGCGCGCGACGGCCCCACCAGCGAGCCGGTATCGAAACTGCGCGACTGATCCGCCTCGGTCAATCCGTAATAGGCGGGATCGAGTTCCGGCGTGTCCGGGATATCAAAGCGTTTGAGCGGATC
>JAYVLR010000102.1:0-5907 GCA_043759395.1 Thiobacillaceae bacterium | reverse complement strand
CAGGATGTGGCCCTGAGCGCTGGTGCGCCGCAACGTCGCCGGGGCGGGCAGCCAATAGCTCGGTGCAGCGGAATCACGGTTGTGGAGCAGCCAGCCGCCTGCTGCGCAGCGCAGCAGCGCGTAATGACCGTCCAATCGCAAAGGGGGCGCGATATCCGAGCGCAAAAACAGGCAGTCTACCCCTTCAAAGGCATCCTGCATTCGTTGCGCCCCGCCCGACTCGGCACCGCTTCGCGCCCCTCGGTCAAGCCGTAGGCGAGATTCACCCCCTGTAAAAGCTTGAGCGAGATTCAACTGGATCATGGCCTGGTCATCCATGGTGTTGTCTGGCTGCCCATGCCTTGCTCCAGGCGCGCACTTCGTCCGGGCAATCGCCAAAGCGTCGGAGCGAATAATCCAGGATCGCTCGCCGGGTAGCCAGATATTCCAGCCGGTTGCCGCGCCCCAGCCACGCGCGGACATAGTCTTGCACAGACCACAACAGGCGCTTGATCCATGGCGACTGCCCACGGCCAATGGAAAACTTCGGGATCAGCCGGCGCAGATTTTTCATCCACAGCCGCAGGCGTACAGAAAAAGGCGCATGCCGACTAAACCACAGCAATTCATTGCGAATGCTGAAATAGGTGCGCAAGGGCGAAGATTCGCTGCCAAACGACACGCCGATCTTGTGCCAGACCTTGGCAGCAGGAACCACGATATTGCGCCACCCCGCCTTGCGTGCGCGGAAGCACCAGTCCACCTCCTCCCACACCAGAAAGAACGTTTCGTCCAGCAACCCGATCTGGCGTGCCACCCCGGCACGAAAAAACAGCGCCGCACCCGAAGCGTAGTCAGTGTCGTGGTCCATAGTGCCGAGGGCAGATTCTTGAGAATCCTGCCCGGGCCATTCCAGCTGCATGCTGGCTGGGTTCCAGCGCGCGCCATCAAACCAGACCTTCTCCCGCTCATCGAAATACATGATCCGCGCGCTGAACACGCCCGCATCCGGCGTGCGCTGCGCAGCCTCCAGCAAGCGATCCAGCAAGTCCGGCGCCCCAGTGGTGTCGTTATTCAGAACCAGAACAAAGTCCGCGCCATGATCCAGTGCATGCTGTGTGCCTACATTGTTGCCACCGGCATACCCCAGGTTGCGCCCGGTTTCGAGCAGCGTCAGGGGATAGGGTGCGGTGTAGGGGCGCAGGCGCGCCAGCGAATCGTCGGTCGAGCCATTGTCCACCACAACCACATTGAAGTTCGGATACGTCAGCGCGGCCAGCGAGTCCAGGCAAGCGAGCGTGTCGGCGGCACCGTTCCAGTTGAGGATGATGATCGAAATGAGTGGCCTGGAATTTCCACTCAAAGTTTCTGTATCCATAAGCTCCCGCCAGTGTTCTTCAAACACAGAGGCATATGCTCCTCGTAGAAAGATCTGTGAAAATGCTCTAGGTAGGTGTTGAAGAAAACGATTTTGAAGGCGCTATTGAATTGCAGGAATGCCCTTAGCGCATAAGCTTCGTTCCAGGCGCGCCCCTCATACACCCATTCCTTTGGGTATTCGAAAGGATAGAAGATGTCATGGAAATGAACATAGACCCCGCTTTTTAAGGCGGGAAGAATTTCAAACAGAATCCTGTTCACATCGCTGTTGATTCTGCAAACATGCGTTGAATCCACAAACAGGATGTCGTTTGCTTCCAGTGATTGGAAAACCTCGGCGTCAACATCCTGGAGCTTTTTGGGGATGAGTTGAATGGATTCCTGATCGGAGGGTTTGATCAAAGAGAGCAGGAGTTCTGGGTAAGGCTCGATGAAGGTCGTCTTGATGCCTCCGGAAAAGAAGAGCTCATTCGTATCCAGAGTGGCACACGATGAATTGCCTGATCCGATTTCAACGATTCTTTTGGGTTGTGCATGCCTGATCATGCAGTACAAGGTGATCGCGTCAGAGTAGGAATAGGACGAATTATCAAAAAAATAACGAAGCGAAGGTGTTTTATGGGCCGTGAAGGGCAGCTCTGCGTAGTAGGTTTTGAATTCATCTAAAAGCTGCAATTGAGATGATTCGGCAAGATCTATCCCCGGTATGGCTTCGGGTGTGCTACCAAAGATGGTGGATTCATTTTCTCTAACCTCATCCAGGTTGGGGATCGGGGAGTAGAAGTGGCCGGGGGGAACGAAACGGAGGTGCCGTTTCCACGACGTGACTAGGTTATGCAACTGGTCTCTTTCTTTTACAAGAGACCGTATAAATGGCAGCTTCTTTATAACATTGCTAAGCATCTTCGTTGGCCCTCTTGGTTCTGAACTGCTCATAATCATGCGTGGAGTTTATGCCCTTGGCATCCTTCACCGCACAGAGTTCTTCTTTAAACGCCATGCGATGTGTGTATCCCAAAGTGTTTGAATTCCAGCCCGTATTTTCCCAGCCCAGCCCGCCTCGTTGTTTGAAGCCGCTTGCCACAACTCGGCGGGGCTCGGACGTTGGCTCGATCTGGGCAGGAATGCGCGGTATTGATACAGCTTGATCAGTTCGTCAAGGAATTGCCCCTCTTTGGCATGCCTCTGATAACCGGCCATGGAAGCCGCCGCGCGTCGCCCAATGTCTTCTCTGAGTGGGGCATTGCGCGTCAGCTCCTGCATCCATGCCGCCGCGTGCTCAATCGAAGGGTCGGCCCAATTGGCGGCTTTGCCTAGATAACCTTGGCTGTAGACCGGTAGATCACTTCGTACAGGAATAAGCTCATACCCAACCAGGCATGAGTTGGTATGGTTCATGAAACTCATGTTTCCTGACCATGCCGTTGCAATCACCGGCTTGCCCAGCGCCATAGCCTCCATCAAGCCCAATCCCAGGCCTTCGGAACGATGCATCGAAATGAAGACGTCGCAGCTTGCGTAGAGTGAAAGCACATCCTGATAGCTCAACACTTCATCAATCATCCGGATATGGCTATGTGCGCGACACAGGTCATTTAACTGCTCAACTGCCGGATGGAGCTTACCGTCCTGCCTGGCATTGTTGACCTTGATGACCAGCGATGCCCCGTCCTCTTTGGGGAAAGCCTTGAGAAAGGCACGAATCGCGGCGAAAGGGTTTTTGCGCTCGGGGTCGCTGGCTGGCTCGAAGCTGGTAACGAAAATGACGGGTTCACCGGGCAGGCCAAAGCGTGCGCGATCAGACACGACAGCCTCGGGCAGATATAGTGGGCAAGGGGCGGGGACAATGAACGGCCCCGACAGATTTGCCGAGAAAACGCCTTGCACAAAATCCGATGCGGCCAGTACCGCGTCCAGTGACTGGAAACCCCGTTTCCATCGCTCCGGGACCACGGTTAACTCCCACATGGCGATGGCGGCGTGCAATCGGTCCGGTGCGTTGAGCACCTCGGGATGCGCCGCCAGAAAAGCGAATATAGCCGAAGGCTGCAGCAGGAACAGATTGATCGGGTAAGACAGTTCTCCGGGCCTGTTTACCGTGATATCGGCAAACCGTGTGTCATGCCCGCCGCGTTCACCTGCCGGATCAAGGTCAAAGAGTTTGACAGGATAGCCCCTGTCCAGCGTGAGCGTGACCAGATGGCGAGCGTGTACGCCGAGCCCGGTATTGGCCGAGATATTGCCGATGATGTTGATGCCACCAGTCATTGCAACATGTCCAGTCATGCCTTGAATGAAATCTCACCAGGCCGGGATGGGGGGCAGCATTTCAGGGGCTGACCCAATCAAGCGCTACCATGTTGTTCAAGCAGTATTCTTCCCGAGTCATTGCACAGCACGATGTCAATATGGAAATCCGGGTTGCTTGATGACGATGCGACGTTCAATTCAGAAATGATTGAATCGATTTCCTGCAGATCCAGGCGTGAATCAGACAGATTATTCAGCGTTCTATCAAAGCCCAGGATGGCCCCATATGGAAATTCACGGAAATAGTGGAACAGTTCGATGAAAGAAGCGCCGGCCCGCTTCAAGCCGTAGGGCCAGTATTCGATGACGATTACATCAATATTTTTCAGAATCCCGGCACTGCCCTTCAGCACATGCAGTTCTGCACCTTGAACGTCGATCTTGGCCAAAACAGGCGATTGCAATTGACTGCCGTCTACCACCTCATCCAGCCGACGTGTTTTGACCTTGATGGTCTGCCGATGGCTTTCGCCGAAGGCATCATTGTCTGGCGCCTGCTCTCCGAGTCGTAACCGATGGTCTCCAAGGTTGTCTCCGGAAAGCTCCAGGGCAAGCTCACCATCGGAATCGGACAAGGCAATGTTGTGCGTCTGAATAAACGGGCTGACGCTGTTTCTGGCGATGTTCCCCTGCAGCAATGTGTAGTTCGTCGGGTCTGGCTCGAAACCAATGCAGTAGACGCGATGCCGCATGGCCACTGGGATGCAGGTCAGTCCAATATTGGCGCCGATATCGAGGAACGTGCCGGTTCCGTTCCTGAAAATCCTGTCGGCAAGAAGCGTTTGCAGCTCGGGTGACCATGTTCCCGTTTTGACATAGCTGGGCAGGATCGTGCGGTCGCGTGCCATTGCTTCATAGGTGCCTAGGTCGCCTTCAACAACAATGCTTTTGACGCGGGGCAGCACGCTTGCGCCGCCCAGACTGAGGTCTGCCAGCAAGTGAGTGGGCAGATGGCGAGTGATATCGCTCATCGGCATGCCGTCGCGAATGACTTTGACCCGAAGCGCAGGCGGCAGCCTCTTGAAGACGGCCACAAGCAAGGCGTGAAGCCACCCTTTAACGATACGTCTCAGAAACATCCCTTAATGCCCTTGTTGTGTTTTGTGGGGGTCACGCCGTTTCAAACTTTGATGGGGCCTGGGTGTTGCCTATGTGCCAGGTGCCATTGAAAGCGATGAAACCTTGCCCTACGGTTCTGCTGCGCGGCAGGTTGTCCGAGTAAACCTGAAAGTGGTAGAGGTTGTCTGCATAAAAAATCGGCGCATCCGAGGCCTTCAGCGCAGCACCGATTCGAATCGCATACACGCCGGGCAACAACAGCATTTCATCGATGCTGTAGTCGATGGTTAACAACCCGGGTTCGACCGTGAAGGAGTCTTTCACGCTCAGCATGCTGTCGTCGTTGGCAACGAAAATCATGTCAGGAGTATGAGCGCCGATGCCGAAGCACGGATCCTTGAGTTCCGACTTGACCTTGAAAACCACGCGCAGACATGCCGGCGACATGTATCTGATGCGGTCCGTCTTTGTTTGCGATTCATCCAGTATCGAGATGTCTATCAGTTCCAGATCGCCGGATGAACTGGCCGGAACGATAGACTTTCCCCGGGTTCTGGCGGCTTCCGTTGCCTGCTCTTTTATTCTTTCATCGCTCATTTCGTAATAGTGATTACAAACCTTCGAGGGGGGGCCGTCTTCCGCCGTTTTTCCCCGGTTCAGCAAAATCACGCGTGAACAGAGCCGCTCGACTTGCCGGATGTTGTGGCTCACCAACAGCACAGTCTTGCCCTGGCTCTTGATCAAATCTTCCATCCGGTCGAAGCACTTGCGTTGAAATGCCAGGTCGCCCACCGCCAGCACTTCGTCCACGATCAGGATTTCGGCTTCGATGCTGGTCGCCACGGCAAACGCCAGCTTGACCTGCATCCCCGAACTGTAGCGCTTGACCGGTGTGTCGATGAATTCCGCAATTTCGGCAAAGTCGACGATCTCGTCGAACTTCTTGTCGATCTCCGTCTTCGACATGCCGAGGATGGCCGCATTGAGATAAACGTTTTCGCGGCCGGTGAAGTCGGGCACGAAGCCGGCGCCGACTTCGATCAGGGGGGCGATGCGGCCATTGACCTTGACCGAGCCGCAGGTGGGGGTGCTGATCCTGGCCAGCATCTTGAGCAGGGTGCTTTTGCCGGCGCCGTTGTGGCCGATGATGCCGACCACCTCGCCGGGTTCGATGGAAAA
>JAYVLR010000101.1:0-14404 GCA_043759395.1 Thiobacillaceae bacterium | reverse complement strand
GTCATCCCCGGCCAACCGCAGCACATCATCCAGCGCGGCAATAACCGGCAGACGATCTTTGCCGCCGAGGCCGATTATCAATTCTTCCGCGATGCGCTGATTGAGGCGTCGGACAAGTATGGCCTGGTCGTTCACGCCTATGTCTGGATGACCAATCACATCCATCTGCTGGCCACGCCGAAGCAGGAGAACAGTATCAGCAAGGTCTTCCAGTCGGTGGGGCGCAAGTATGTGCAGTATTTCAATTTTGCCTATAAACGCAGCGGCACCTTGTGGGAGGGACGCTACCGGGCGACGGTGGTGGACAGTGAGCAGTATCTGCTGACGTTAATGCGCTATATCGAGCTCAATCCGGTACGTGCGGATAGGGCGGCGCATCCGAGGGACTACCCCTGGTCGAGCTACGCTTTCAACGCTTTGGGCGGGACGGGGGCGAATGCAGACTGGTTGACGCCGCATCACGAATACCTGCGTCTGGGACGCAACGCGGCTGAACGGCAGGGCGCTTACCGGCAATTGTTTCGGGCAGCGATTGCGGGGCAAGACCTGATGCAAATCCGGGAATCCACGCACAAGGGCTGGGCGCTGGGCGGGGAGCAGTTCCGGCAGCAGATCGAGGCGTTGGGGCAGCGCCAGGCGGGATCAAAGGGCGTGGGCAGGCCAAGGAAGGATGCCAATGAGTTCGTCTGACTGGCGTTCTCCAGATTCCGGACGGGGGGTACGCGGTAACAAGGAGCCGCATCTTGCACCATGTGTTTCCACGCTAAATAACGCTCATGGCTTGCCTCTCACTATCGAACGCCGCCTGTCCTGCCCGCCTTTTTCAGCAGAGAAGATCAAGAGCCGCCGCACATTCATGTCGAGCACGGCGACAAAGTCGCCGAGTTATTGGCTAAACCCTGTCGAGCTTGCCAGCTCGATTGGATTTCGGGCTCACGAATTGACCAGGGTTCGGGCATTGGTCATTGAACATCGCATCTTGTTTCTGGAGAAATGGCTTGAGCACCTTGGCCGTCAAGTTTGACCCTCACGCGGTAGATGTCAGCATCGATAACGATGCCCTGCGATTTGTGCTGGCGGATGGGCGAGAAATCGCCGCGCCGCTGGAATGGTTTCCAAGGTTACGAGATACCAGTGAAGCGCAAAGAAAGCACTGGCGATTGATCGGTCACGGTATCGGTGTCCATTGGCCGGAAATTGATGAGGACATCGCGGTTGATACCTTGATGAAAAATCAGTTGTAAACAACCGGGGGCGAGCCACGGATAGCTGGCGACCATCGGGGACAAAGAGGACGCTATGTGACGCTTCCTCTCAAACATCCAGGCACCAGTATTGAGCAACCCGGTCAAATACTTTAAAATAAAATGTCGGTCACTTTTCAAGGATTCAGCATGAAACAATATCTCACGTTCCAAGGTGCCCCGATGGTGCTGGTCATCGGCCTCATTCTCTGGGCATGGATCAGCATTTTATCGGTGCTGGTCGGTTCGTTCTTCTGATTGGCGGTTCGACCCAACAAAAAGCCCCGCTTTCGCGGGGCTTTTTGTTGGGTGCGGATTGCGTCATCAAGCCGGAATCTGCCCGCGCATTTTTTGCAGGGCGCGGGCTTCGATCTGGCGGATACGTTCGGCAGATACTCCGTATTCGGCGGCGAGTTCGTGCAGCGTGGACGCTTCGTTCTCGGTCAGCCAGCGTGCTTCGATAATACGGCGGCTGCGAGCATCCAGATTTTCCAGCGCTTTGAACAGGCCAGTGTGAAGCTGGCGCTCGGTTTGCTCACGCTCCAGTACCTGCGCGGGGTTTTCGTCCGGGCTGGCCAGATAGGCCACCGGGCTATAGCTTTCCTCGCCGTCTTCAATCGTCGGGTCGATAGAAATATCGCGCCCGGATAAGCGGGTTTCCATTTCCAGCACGTCGCGGCGCGCGACGTTCAACTCGCGCGCTACGGCATCGGCTTCCTTTAGGCTGAGCGTGCCGAGCGAGCGCTTCAGCCTGCGCAGATTGAAGAACAGCTTGCGTTGCGCCTTGGTTGTGGCGACCTTCACCAAGCGCCAGTTTTTCAATACGTACTCATGAATCTCGGCACGAATCCAGTGCAGCGCAAACGATACCAGGCGCACGCCCCGATCCGGGTCGAAGCGCTTGACCGCCTTCATCAGGCCGATATTGCCTTCCTGGATCAGATCCGCGTGCGGCAGGCCGTAGCCCAGATAATGCCGCGCCACGCTGACCACCACGCGCAAGTGGGATAGCACCAACTGGCGCGCTGCATCCACGTCTTCACGCTCATGCCACGCCCGCGCAAAGCGCTGCTCTTCTTCCAGGCTGAGCATGGGATAGTTGCCCACGGTCTGGATATAGCTGTCCAGACTATAGGCGGCGGGGATCGGTAACGACATTGCGGTGTTCATGTTGCAAGCTCCTTTTGGCTAGTCTAGCACTCTCACGCACTGAGTGCTAAAACGGCCAGGAAGTTCCAGTCTTGAGCGAACACGCCGCTTTTGTTATGCCGGCACCTCAACCTGCCGTAATGTCCGCGCAACGGTAGTCCAGGCACCCAAAGCCCCCAATATCGTGGTGGCGGCCAGTACGGCGCCGACCTCGGCCAGGGTGGGGGGACGTAACTGGTATTGCGCGCCGTACAAGTCGGCCAGCCGCGCGATGGGCGTGTGCAGCATCCAGCCCGCAACCGCCAGTACGCCTCCGGCGGCCAGCCCGCCGAGCAGGCCTTGCAATGCGCCTAGATACAGAAAGGGGCGGCGGATGTAGCGGCTGGTTGCGCCGATCAGGCGGCTGACTTCGATTTCGTCGCGTTTGGACAGGATCAGCGCGCGGATGGCGTTTCCCGAAATGGCGATGAGCGCGATGCCAAACAGCGCCGCCAGCAGCCAGACCCCCACCTGGCCGATGGCGAGCGCGGCTTGCAGGCGTTCGGCCCAGGCGCTGTCTACCTGAACCTTGGCGACACCGTTCAGTTTTTCAAATGCGGTTTGCAGGGCGTTCAGGTTGGCGGCGGTCGCATCTTTGGGGCGCACCACCCAGGCATCGGGCAAAGGATTGCGTTCCAGACCGTCGGTGAGATCGGCGAGCTTCTGCGACTCGCTCAGTGCTTTCAGTGCAACGTCGCGCGGGATATAGCGGCTGGATGCCAGTGCCGGGTGTTGCCGGAGCTGGGCGGCGATGGCATCACGTTCTGCCGCTTCGATTTCCGTATCGAGATAAATGCTGATTTCGGGCTGAGCGGGCAAATTTCCGGCCAGCCGGTCAAGATTATTCAGGATCAGATACAGCCCGCTCGGCAGGCTGATAGCCACGCCCATCGCCAGCGCGGTCAGCAGAGTGGCGACGGGTTGCGACCCCAGTTGCCGCAGTGCCGCGAGTGCGGCGCGAAGTTGCTGCTGTAGCCAGTTCATGGGGTGGTCTCCGCCTGTTCATGGCCACCCTGCCCAAGTACGACGTGGCCGTGATCGAGGTGAAGCTTGCGCCCGCCCAAAGCCGTGATGGCGCGCTCATCGTGCGTGGCGATCACAAGTGTAGTTCCGACGCGGTGAAAGTCGCGGAACATCGACATGATGTCGGCGGCGTAGCCTGCGTCGAGATTGCCGGTGGGTTCGTCGGCAAGCAGCAGCGCGGGGCGGCCTACCAGCGCGCGGGCAATGCAGACGCGCTGCTGTTCGCCGCCCGACAGGCTGATCGGATGCGATTTTTCGCGATTCAGCAAGCCGACTTTATCGATGACGGCGCGCGCCCGTTTGAACGATTCGCGGCGGTCAAGCCCGGCGATGTCGAGCGGCAGCACGACGTTTTCGATTACGTTGCGGTCAAACAGCAGTTTGTGATCCTGAAACACCAGCCCGATATTGCGGCGCAGATAGGGCACAGCGTGACGCGACAGTCGTCCGACATTCTGGCCGTTGACCGAGACGATCCCACTGGTGGGTCGCTCGATGGCGGCGATGAGTTTCAGCAAGGTGCTCTTTCCCGCGCCTGAGTGTCCGGTCAGAAAAACCAGTTCGCCCTGCTCAATCTCAAAGCTGGTATTGGTCAGCGCCTCATGGCCGCCGGGGTAACGCTTGGTGACCTGGTTGAAATTAATCATGGCGCAAACACTGCTTCAACAAATTCTGCCGCAACAAAAGGCCGCAGATCGTCCACGCCTTCGCCGATGCCGATGTAACGCACCGGGATCGGTCGTGCCTGGCCTGATCGGGACTGGCTTAATCGAGACTGGGCAATGGCAGCAATCGCGCCGCCTTTGGCGGTGCCGTCGAGTTTGGTGAGTACCAGCCCGGTCACGCCCAGCGCATCGTCGAAGGCTTTGACCTGCGCCACCGCGTTCTGTCCGGTATTGGCGTCCAGCACCAGCAACACTTCATGCGGCGCACCGGGTTCGGCTTTTTCGATCACGCGTTTCACTTTCTTGATTTCTTCCATCAGATGTAATTGCGTCGGCAGCCGTCCGGCGGTGTCGGCCAGCACGATGTCGATATTGCGCGCCCGCGCTGCGGTAATCGCATCGAAAATGACCGCAGCAGAATCGCCTTTTTCCTGGCTCACCACGGTGACGTTATTGCGTTCGCCCCAGACCTGCAACTGCTCGCGTGCCGCAGCGCGAAAGGTGTCGCCAGCGGCCAGTAACACCGACTTGCCCTGCGACTGATAGAGCTTGGCGAGCTTGCCGATGGTGGTGGTTTTGCCCGCGCCGTTTACGCCTGCCAGCATCAGAATAAACGGTCGGTGGTGGCTGATTTCGAGCGGTGCCTGTAACGGCAGCAGCATCTGGGTCAGCGCTTCGGCCAGGGCGGTTTGCAATTGCACACCTTCGGTCAGACTTTCGCGCCGTACGCGCTGTTGCAGTGTATCGAGTAGCGCCTGCGTTGCCTCCACGCCGACATCGGCGGTGATGAGGATGGTCTCCAGTTCATCAAATAATTCGGCATCGATTTTGCGCCCGACACCGAACACGCTGGCTAATTGTCCGCCGAGCTTTTCGCGGGTTTTGGCCAGCCCCTGCTTTAAACGCTGCGCCCAGCCGGGACGAGACACAACTGGTTCGGCTGGCGGCGCTTGCTCGGGTGAAGCTGCTTTGTCTGCGGATTTTGGTTTGCGGAAACTAAACACGAATGAAGACGGTCTGCGGAAAGGTTCGAGCGTTATTTTATCATTCGGCTGGCTTATCATTCGTGTCATTCGTGCAGCCTTGATCTGGAGTTAATCATGTTGAAGAAATTAAGTGCGCTGCTGCTGGGGTTGGCGAGCGCCGCAGCACAGGCCGGCATTCTGGATACCACTTTGCCGAATGGCCTGCGCGTCATCGTCAAGGAAGACCGCCGCGCACCGGTGATGGTGTCGCAGGTATGGTACCGCGCGGGGTCTGTCGATGAATTCAATGGCACTACCGGCGTCGCACACGTGCTGGAACACATGATGTTCAAAGGTACCAAAGAGGTACCCGCAGGCGAGTTTTCCAAGCGCATTGCGGCGGCGGGGGGGCGCGAGAATGCGTTTACCAGCCGTGATCACACCGCATATTTTCAGCAGATGCAAAAAGACAAACTCGAATTGTCGATGCAACTCGAAGCTGATCGTATGGCGAATTTGTTGATCAGCGACGAATCATTTGCCAAGGAAATCCAGGTGGTGATGGAAGAACGCCGCATGCGCACGGACGACAATCCGCAGGCGGTGGTGTCCGAACGGATGATGGCTGCGGTCTATCAGGAGCACCCGTATCAGCGCCCCATCATCGGCTGGATGAACGATCTGGAACACATGACCGCACAGGATGCCCGGGACTGGTATGGGCGCTGGTATGCGCCGAACAACGCGACCCTGGTGGTGGCGGGCGATGTGAACGCCGACACGGTGCTGGCGCTGGCAAAGAAATATTTTGGCCCGTTGATGCCGCATTCGCTGCCGCTGCGCAAGCCGCAGGATGAGCCCGCGCAAGTCGGCGTGAAACGACTGAATGTGAAAGCCCCGGCCAAACTGCCCTACCTGGTGATGGCCTATCATGCGCCCGCGCTGCGCGAGTGGGATCGCGACTGGGCACCCTATGCGCTGCAAATTCTGGGCGGCGTGTTGAGCGGCAATGATTCTGCGCGCTTGCAAAAAGCGCTGGTGAAAGAGCAGCAAGTTGCGGTGAACGCCGATGCGGGTTACGACGCAGTCGCGCGCGGCCCCAGCCTGTTCATGCTCGATGCCACGCCCGCGCAAGGCAAGACGGTGAGCGATGTCGAGGCGGCGCTACGGCGCGAAATAGAGCGCATCAAACAGGACGGCATCAGTGAGGCCGAGTTGAACCGGGTCAAGTCGCAGATTATCGCGGGCGATATTTTCCAGCGCGATTCGCTGTTCTACCAGGCCATGCAGTTGGGCGAATACGTGACCGCCGGCCTGCCGCCCGCAGCGCTCGATGGCCGCGTCGCCCGGCTGCGCGCCGTCACACCCGAACAGGTGAAAGCCGTCGCCCGGCAATATCTGATCGACGATGCCTTGACCATTGCGGTGCTCGATCCGCAACCGCTGGAATCCAAACCCCATCGCCCCGCCATGCCAGGAGTGCGCCATGCGAATTAATATATTTAGAAGCCCGGTTTTATTCAGAAGCATCGTTGCAGCGGGCGCGTTATTAGTGACGGCATCGGCGTTCGCCGGGCTGACTATCCAGCGCTGGCAAACGCCGCAGGGCGCGCAGGTGATTTTTGTCGAGAGCCACGAAATTCCGATGCTCGACGTGACCGTCGATTTCCCGGCGGGGAGTGCCTACGATCCGGGTGATCAATCCGGGCTGGCGCATCTCACCCACGCGCTGCTCGATCAGGGTGCGGGCGGCCTAACCGATACCGAAATTGCCCATCGCCTCGCGGACGTAGGCGCGGTTTTAGGCGGACGTTTCGAGCTTGACCGTGCGGGTGTGAGCTTGCGCACGCTCTCGTCAGCACGCGAGAAAGAAGCCGCGTTGGATGTGATGGCGCGCGTGTTGCAGACACCGGGCTTTACTACAGCAGTGGTGGCGCGCGAGAAAAACCGCGTGCTTGCCGCGCTGCGCGAAGCCGAAGCGCAGCCTGACGAGGTGGCGAATAAAGCGTTTTATCGCGCGGTGTTTGGCGCACATCCGTATGCCCGGCCGGAGATGGGCGAGGCGGCTGCAATCCCGCGTTTCAAGCGCCGTGATTTGCTTGCATTTCACCGCAGCCACTACACCGCATCGAATGCGGTGGTGGCTTTGATGGGCGACATCTCGCGCAGCGAGGCCGAGGCGCTGGCGCTGCGTTTAACCGCCGCCCTACCAAAGGGCGGCGTGCAAAAATCCTTGCCGAACCCGTCACCGACGCTGCCGAAAGAGACGCGGATTACGTTTCCTTCAGCGCAAAGCCATGTGCTGATCGGCAGCGTGGGCGTGGCGCGCGACGACCCGGATTTTTTTCCGCTGTACGTGGGCAATTATGTACTGGGCGGCGGCGGCTTCGATTCGCGCATGTTGAAAGAAGTGCGCGACAAGCGCGGCTACGCGTATAGCGCCTACAGCTACTTTATTCCGATGGCGGTACCCGGGCCGTTCATGCTGGGTTTGCAAACCAAATCCGCGCAAACGGATGACGCCTTGAAAGTGGCGCGCGATACCCTGCGCCAGTTTGTGGCCGAGGGACCGAGCGAAGCTGAACTGACCCAGGCTAAAAATAATCTCACCGGCGGCTTCCCGCTGCGCATCGACAGCAACAAGAAAATTCTCGACTACCTTGCCATCATCGGCTTTTATAAATTGCCGATGGACTATCTCGACACCTGGGTGGCCAAAGTGGAGGCAGTCGATGTGGCCGCAGTGAAGCAGGCGTTTGCACGGCGGGTGAATCCAGACCAGATGGCGACCGTAGTCGTGGGGGCGACGGCGAGTGCAAAACCCTAAACGCGCCAAACCCAAACTCAGCAACCAGGTTCGCATTATTGGCGGCCAGTATCGGCGGCGTTTGCTGGCTTTTCCCGATGCGCCCGGTCTGCGCCCCACGCCAGATCGTGTGCGCGAGACGCTGTTCAACTGGCTGGGTCAGGATTTACCTGGATGGGTCTGTCTGGATCTGTTTGCAGGCAGTGGCGCGCTGGGATTTGAAGCGGCTTCGCGCGGCGCGGCACGCGTGGTTATGGTCGAACGCGAACGCGCGGCGCTGGAGACGCTGCAAGCCAATTGCAGCTTATTGGGTACGACGCAGGTCGAAGTTCAGCGGGCGGATGGTGTGGCCTGGCTGGCGGGCAATGCCGAGCAATTCGACCTGGTGTTTCTCGATCCGCCTTTTGACAGCGGGCTGGCAGATACGCTGCTGCCCGTGCTGGGCGGCCACCTCAAAGCGGGTGCTTATGTGTATGTTGAACAAGGTGATTACATTATGGCACCGAAGGGATTTATCATGCACCGCACAGGGCGGGCAGGAAAATCCCATTTTGCCCTGTTGGTAAAGGAAGCCTGATGCTGATTGCTGTGTACCCCGGAACCTTTGACCCGATTACGCGCGGCCATGAAGATCTGGTGCGCCGCGCCGTGCGCCTGTTTGACCGGGTCATCGTCGCAGTAGCGGAATCGCACAACAAAAAGCCGTTTTTTCCGATGGACGAACGCGTGGCCATGGCGCGTGAAGTGCTGGCGGATGTGCCGCAGGCGCAGGTGGAAGGTTTCTCCGGGCTGCTGATCAGTTTTGTCGCAGAGCAGGGTGGCGCTGCGGTATTGCGTGGCCTGCGTGCCGCGTCCGATTTTGAATACGAGTTTCAGCTGGCGGGGATGAACCGCAATCTGAAACCCGATATTGAAACCATTTTCATGATGCCGTCCGATCAATACATGTTCATCTCGGCCAGCATGATCCGGGAAATTGCGCAGTTGGGCGGCGATGTCGCGCCGTTTGTTCACCCGTTGGTGGCGCGCCAATTAAATGAGAAAATAAGAAAAACCTGATATTGCGGAGAATGACATGTCCTTGCTGATTACCGACGAATGCATCAACTGCGACGTCTGTTTGCCAGAATGCCCTAACGATGCGATCTCGCAAGGCGACGAGATTTACATCATCGACCCGAATAAATGCACCGAATGCGTCGGCCACTTTGATACGCCGCAGTGCGTGGAAGTGTGCCCGGTGGATTGCATCCCGCTGAATCCGGATTACCCGGAAACCAAGGACGAATTACAGGAAAAGTTCCTGCGCCTGACGGCAGAAAAAGCGGCTTGAATTTAAGCGGCTATGCGCGCTGCGCGAAGAGGGTCGGCGTGGTCGAGGCGTTAAGCGCATTCATGATCTGCTGATTGTTGCGCGCCAGATGCTCGATCTGGTCAGCCAGAGCCTCGCCTGATGTTTCCAGTTCCTGAATCCGTTCATCCAGCGTTTCGGTTGCCGCGTGGATTCGGCTTACGCTTTCGAGGCGGTGCTTTAACTGGCTTTTGTGTTCGCGCACCTGGGTTTCCATCGGTGCGATCAAGGCTTTCAACCAGCCTTCGGTTTCGCGATTGGCAGACTCGAACACCTCGACCACTTTCTTGGCGAGCGTCTCGAAAAACCGGGCAGTGAGGCTGCTTTGTTTCAAGGTCAGCATCTTGAAAACGGTGTTGAAGCGTTCATCAAACACACGTTCCAGCCGTGCCATTTCCTTGCGGTATTTATGCAGGCTGTGGGTGGGCGGATTGACCGAGGCGAGGCCGTGTTCCTCACTGAACTTCTGGTACATCGCGGCCATCATGCTTTGGATTTCGTCGATTTGCCCGCCTGCCTGCTGCAGATTACGGTCGAGTGTGCGAAAAAGCTGCCGCATGGATTCGAGCAAGCCCTTGCTGAAATGGCTCTGTTCCATGCTCAGCCGCGTCTTTTTAATTTCAGCGCGTAGCGCGTCCATCCCGATGTGGCCGCGCATCACGAGAACCTGGCTGGAAAACAGGTTGCGCAGTGCATTGAACTGCTGCAAGCCGCGCTCGAACTGAAGCTTGTCGGCGTTGGCCTTGGTCATCATCAGTAGAATCACGTCCCGATTTTTGCCGCGTAAACCCTGCAATTCGTCCACTTGATCCTGGATGTTGGCAAGCCGGGTTTCCAGCAACTCGGTTGTTTTGACCACCACATCCTCAATCACCCCAAGGCTGGATTCGCGCACCAGCTCCTGTTTGTGAGGGATGAGTTCGTTACTGAGCGCCGATTCAAGCTCGGGCAATCGGCTTTTGCCAAGCAAGGCGGCGTCGTTGCGGATTTTTGCGACCAGTGCTTTTTGAGCCGATACCGGGTAGATCTGCGATACGGGCAATTCGAGTAGTTTGGCGCTGGCGGCGATTTGCTTGTTGATTTCGGCGTCGACCTGCGACGGCGACTTCAGGTCATCCCACAAACCGTCAATTTTGTTCAGCACCACCAGCCGACCGCGACTCGCCCCTTGTGTGGGTGCGATGTAGTTGCGCCAAATCTCAATATCGGATCGGGTCACGCCGGTATCTGCCGCCAGCAGAAACAGGACAGCGTGTGCGTTGGGCAACAGGTTCAAGGTTAATTCCGGTTCGGTACCAATTGCGTTCAGACCCGGCGTATCAAGAATGACCAGCCCCTGCTTTAACAGCGGATGCGGGAAGTTAATCAGGGCATGACGCCAGCGGGGGATTTCCACCACGCCGTCTTCTTCGAGCATGCGCACCGCTTCGGCGTCGTTCGGGTCGAACAGGTCAAAAATTTCCGCCACCTCGCCGCTGACTTTTATCGTCTCGGCCAGCTGCATCAAGGCCGCGCTCATTTCTTCAGCAGAATCGATATTCAGGGGAGTTTCATGCCACTCGGATTCTTCGAGTTTGTAGTCCGAGACCGATCCGCTTTTAGCCCGCGTGTTGATCGGCAGCAAACGCAAAGACGGTTTGCGCGTGGTGTCAAAATAGAGTTCGGTGGGACACATGGTGGTGCGCCCGGCGGAGGAAGGCAGGATGCGCCGCTGATAGTCGGCAAAGAAAATTGCGTTGATGAGCTCGGATTTGCCGCGCGAAAACTCCGCCACGAATGCGATATTGAGGGTGTCCTCGTGCAGACGTTGCAGTAACTGGCTCAGACGCAAGTCGGAATCGGCATCATCAAGCGCTTGCGCCGCCAACCAGTCGCGCAGGCCTGAAATGCGCGCAGACACCCCATCGCGCCACGTGCTGTAGTGCTCGAACTCAGAAGTCAGGGCCGAATGCTGCATGGCGGGGGCGAGAGCCTGATCGTGGGAGTTTATTGATTCGGCCACTTAAAAATTTGAATAATCATGATCTTTCGTAATACCCCGTATTTTTCTTGCACCCGCCGAGGCCGAAGCAATAAACAATTAGAACAGCATGTTATTGAGTCAGCAACGGTGAAGAAAAACAGGCGATAAACCAAAATCAACCGGCCCAATCAAACTGTTTAATGGCCGACTCAATAAGCTTAACGCTGACATTGTGGGCAGTAAAAGCTGGCACGTTGACCCTGTATTATGCGCCGGATTGGGGTGTTGCAACGTTTGCAGGCCAGACCCGCACGATCATAAACCTGCGTGTGTAACTGGAAATACCCTGGCTCGCCGGAGGTTTGAACATAATCGCGCAATGAACTCCCCCCCGCCGCAATCGCTGCTGCCAGTACGCGCTTGATCGCGGCCACCAGACGGGCGCAGGCGGGTCGGGTCAGCCGCCGTGCCGATGTACCGGGGCGGATGCCGGCGTGAAACAAGGATTCGGACGCATAAATATTGCCCACACCGACGACTACATGCCCGTCCATGATGACCTGCTTGATTGCGGCACTGCGTGTGCGGCATTGCGCGTAAAGAGCATTCGCGTCGAACGCGTCGGTGAGGGGTTCCGGCCCCAGCCGCGCCAGCAGCGGATGCTGCATGGGATCGGTTGACCACAGTACCGCGCCAAAGCGCCGTGGGTCACGCAGGCGCAATATCACACCGCCCCCGAATACCCAGTCGATGTGGTCATGAATGCCCGCAGGTTCGTCTTTTTCTGCAAAACGCAGGCTGCCCGACATACCGAGATGAGCGATCTGCGTCACGCCGCCAAAGTCGAACAGCAGATATTTTCCGCGCCGGGATAGACCCGCCAGCGTTCTCCCTTCCAGCCGCCCGGCCAGGTCTTCGGGTACGGGCCAGCGCAGGCGGGGATTTCGTACGATCAGCTTTTGCAAACGATGGCCAAGCAAGCGAGGCCGCAGCCCCAAACAGGTGGTTTCGACTTCGGGTAGCTCAGGCATGCTGCCATTCTATTCGAGTCGGCAACGCCCCGCCAACAAGGGTTCTGGCGGCTTGCTCTGTCATCCGGCACGGGTGCTGCGCAATATACTAATCATGACCTTGCCCATCGCCACGACCGATCTCCCGCTTTGCTCGCTGCCATTCCCCGTGTCGCGTTAGGCGTACTCGGTGTGGCGGACGGACTGCGCCTGCCCAAATTGCTGGTCGCTACCACTTTGTCCGCCTTTACTACTTCCAGTCCGGAATTAACCGTGTCCAGCATGGCCGCTCTGGCCGGAAAACCAGAGATCGGTCTGGGAGACGCGCTGGGCAGCAACGTGGTGAACATCGGTTTGATTCTGGGGCTGGCGCTGTTGTTCGGGGCTGGCGGCAAACCTTGCCGAGATCAAGCGCGATTTCGTCCTGGCGCTCAGCGTGCCTGTTCTCACCCTGGTTTTGGCGCTCGATGGCGTGTTGCCGCGCGCGGATGGCGCGGCAACGGTGACATCGGGCTGGCCACGCTGCTGGGCAGTAATTTGTTTAATGGGCTGGCGATTGTGGGCGTGACCGCCAGCATTCATCCCATCCATGCGCCGCCCACCGAGCTTGCTGTGACCTTGGGTTTGGGTGTGTTGACTGTGTTGCTGGTCCTGCCGCGTGCGGGGTTTATTTCGCGTCGACGTGGTGGCGTTCTGCTGTCAGCCTATGCGGCCTACGTTGTAGCGACACTGGTTTTTTATTGAATGGACTAAGATAAAGCGTGAACTTGTCAGGGACGCACCCGCGCTGAAAGCCGCCGACATCGGCGTGGCAATGGGCATCACCGGCACCGCCGTCACCAAAGAAGCGGCGACGCTGGTGCTGACCGACGACAACTTCGCCACCATCGTCAAGGCAGTCGAAGAAGGCCGCGTGGTCTATGACAATATCGTCAAGTTCGTGCGCTTCCAGTTGTCCACCAACATCGGCGCGGTGCTCACCGTGCTGGCCGCCACGCTGTTGGGATTGCCCACGCCCTTCACTGCGATTCAACTGCTGTGGATCAACATCATCATGGACGGCCCGCCCGCGATGACGCTCGGCACCGAACCGGCGCGCCCCGGCATCATGCATGACAAGCCGCGTCGGCAGTCGGCGCAGATTCTTACTGCGAAGCGGTTGGCGCGCCTGATGCTGTATGGCATCACGATGATGATCGGCACGCTGTTGATGTTCCAGCATGGCCTCGCGGCGCACGGTGAAACCTACGCACTGACGCTGGCCTTCACCACTTTCGTGCTGTTCCAGTTCTTCAACGTTTTCAACGCCCGCGCCGAACACGGCAGCGCGTTCAATGCCCATTTCTTTCGCAACGGCAAGCTGTGGCTGGCGCTGATGGGCGTGCTTGGCTTGCAAGTTATCGCGGTGCATTGGCCGTCCGCACAGGCGATTTTCGGCACCACGGATTTGCGCGTGAACGACTGGCTGCTGGCTGCGGCTGCGGCTGCGGCTTCCAGCGTGTTGTTGCTGGACGAGGTGCGCAAGATGTTTTTTTTATTCTTTAAAAAACGGCCATGAGCAGCGCTTTTTACAGCGTAACCCGGTGCGGGTTTCAGCCCGTATCGGGCGCAAACAACTCCTGCCTGGCAGCCTCGCTGATGGCGACGACGGCGGGGTGGGTAAACCGCCGCTCGACCGAGATGGCGTAAAAATGTTCGATCACTTCGGCGACGTGTCCCAGTACGCGCACTTCGTACTGGCGCTCGATTTCTGTCGCAATCACGCTAGGCGCGACGAACACGCCCGCGCCCGCCTTGCCGAAGGCTTTCATCAGAGCGCTGTCGTCAAACTCGCCGACAATGTGGGGGCGCAGGCGCGCACGATCCAGCCAGCGCATCAGCCGCCCGCGCATCGCGGTGTCGTTACTTGGCACCAGTAGCGGCGCGCCATCCAGACCGGCAGGAAAATTTTTTCCATATTGCCTGGCAAGCCGGGGCGTGGCGAAAAAGCTCACCCCGCATTCGCCCAGCTTATGGCTGTAGCCCTTCACATTCATGTCCGGCGACATGGGGCGGTCGGCCAGCACCAGATCCAGCCGGTGTATGGCCAGCTCACCCAGGAGCTGTTCCAGGCGGTCTTCGCGGCAAACGATTTTCAGCGGTTCGTCCAGCGCCATCGCCGGCGCAAGCAGACGATAAACGATGGATTT
>JAYVLR010000100.1:0-16096 GCA_043759395.1 Thiobacillaceae bacterium | reverse complement strand
GCTGTGGCGATTGTGTGCGGTGAGCGCTTCATCAACCAGTGAGGGCGGAACCAGACGGGAGAGAAGTCCCACGCTCAAATAGTCGGAAACACGAACCTGCCCTGTCAGTGCTGCAGCTTTCCCCGCCATGATTCGCCCTCGGTATGATTTGTGTGCCAAGAAGCTTAACGGAAACCATGTTAAGTGAACAGCATTGTGGCTGTCCCCAATGCTGTACTCAAGCCTGGTTGTTACAAGTTGTGCTGCCTAATCCAGGTTTCCATTTGTGCCACTTCACGCTGTAGCAGCGTGGCATCCTGATAGACATGCGCGATTACTGCCACACCCTGCGCCCGCCCCAGTAGATGCAGGGCCAAAGAGGTAGCTTCGTCGCCACTGCCCAAGGCACGGAACTGCTCGGCCAGCCAGTCCCGGAACAAATCAAACAACGCGCGCGCGGACTGCTGCAACTCCGGTCGATCCTTGGCCAGTTCTGTATTGAGCGTGCCGATGGGGCAACCATAGCGGGTCAGCGCCGCCTGGCGCTCCGCGATCATGCGGACAAAGTCGATGAGGCGGTCGCGCGGGTCTGTATGGCGATCTGTCCACTTAGCCAGCAGCGCACCGAATTCCTCCAGGTGCCGATCAATCACCGCCTTGAGGATGTCGTCCTTGGTCTTGAAGTAATAATTGATGTTGCCGCGGTACACGCCGACGGCATTAACGATATCGGTGAACGAAGTGCCATCGTAGCCGTGTTCATAGAACAGCGACTTGGCACGTTCAACTATCTCGGCACGGGTTTTCTCGCCTTTGTTTAACATGGGATGCGTATGAAACGGTGAGTGGCAATGTTACGACATCCAAGCGCGGGATTGGTGGCAAACGCATCGCCTAGCCAAGGGGACGCGCCATTGGCATTGGGTGCGTCTGCCGCGCCTTCATTTCCACCATCTGGGTACGCACCGCCTCGCGCCAGACGTGCACAGGGCGGTAGCCCAACAGGCGTTCAGCTTTGAAGTTATCCGCGCCGACCTCCTCCATCAGGTGAATGATGCTGCGCGTGACCAGCGGTTCCCACGGCACCAGCGGATCAAGCTTTTCCATCAGCCATGCAAAGGGATAGGCGACGGCAAAGGGCACACCGAAATGCGGTTTTGGCAGGCCGAATTCCTTATGTAGCAGGGTGATTACCTGCCTAACGGTTGGCACTTCCGGGCCGACAATGTTGAAACTTTCGTAATCTGCCAAGCCCTGCGCCGTGGCCGCCAGGGCAAACGCCTGACCGATGTCGCGACCGTCTGTAATGGGCAGGCTGGTACGCCCGCCTGCTACCCATGGCACCAGGTGGGTCTTCAATCGTGGCACCAGAATTGGCAGCAGCCCCAGCGCATAGCGCCGCCCCGCGAAAATACCCAGGCGCAGATTAACCACTTGGAATTGGTGGCTGGCTTGCACGCGCAGAGCCTCTTCAATGGCGACCACATTACATTGATGCGGCCAGAAGGCACGGGCAACGCCCCGACTCATCGGATCGGTGGAATGGAGCGGTGCGGCAGCGCTGGTCGTGCTGGTGTTGATGAAGCGCTTTACCCCGGCGACGCGAGCGGCCTTGATCAGCGCCAAGCCCGGCTCCAGAAAAAGTTTCCGCGAGTTCTCCGATTGTCCCCACATCGAAGTCCAGGCCGCCGCATGGCAGACGACATCTACGCCTTCCACCACGGATTTCACATAACCCGAGTCACGCAAATCGCCCACCCGCACCTCGCCGGTGAAAGCCTTTGCCAGTTGATCGGCATTGCGGCAAGCCGCAATTACCTGCACATCATCACGCTGCGCCAGCGCCTCCAGAACATGACTGCCGACAAAGCCATTCGCACCTGTAACCAGAACCGTTTGTTGCATGTCGCCCCCTTATAAGATAATCGTCCTAATATAATTGGACAATTGTCTAAATAAGTAAAGGGGATTTTGAATGCGTTGTGCTACCTAAAAAAACTACGGGGATTGAGTGCCCGTTTGGGCCACATAAAAGCCGGTGGTCGTACCCCCCCGCCTGCCTTGCATCGCTTGAAAATTAATTCGAGTCCCTTAGATTCTGAATCTTCATGTGATTTTCCCGCAAGCGGTGAGCCGTCGGTTAATGAATCGGTTCGCGTGCCGAGATCGGTACCCACCAGTCGCCATCCTGCTCGACAAGCTGGCCCGCACAGAACAGTTCTCGTTCGTTGAATGCCTTGATGACCCTCGGCACTTCCTTCGTATCCCTCGGTACGCACATGACCATGTAGCACTTCGCACCCTCACGAATCTGCGCGACTTGCTGAAGCCGTTCCTGATGGCCCAGGCTGCCCTCCTTGCCGACAAATGTCGCATGGTGGGTGAGCTGGATATGCGTTTGTCCATTGATGCGCCGGGTTTAATTCTGCCAAACCCGCAGCACTACGGCACCGTCCTGACGAACGCCGCCCCAAGACCAGCGCGAGTTGGCAAGGGGTGCACCCAGATTTTCAAACATTGCAGTAATACTCATAGCAAACCTCCATGAAGAATTGGAAACAGTTCATAAACACGTCTATTCGACAGACGTGCCATCGAATGACTCCACTGTATTCGCTGCGTTTTACCTTGTCGTCCCCGGAGTTGCCAAAAACATCGGGGTCAGGTCTTTCATTATCATTATCATTATCACATTATCATATTTGCAATCTGCAAATACACCCTTGTTACCGCGCCATCTCGATCAATTCAATATCTTTTTTGAGCAGGTCATTAACGAGTGCCGATAGATCAACGCCCTTGGCACTGGCGATGGCGGTGAGCCTCGTCTGCACTTGATTGTCCAGGTATACCGGCAGATTGAGCTTGGCACTGGGCTGAAAAAACTTTCCACGTACACCCTTCGAGAAATCAATCTCGGCGGGCATATCGTCATCGTGCATTATGTTTTTCTGACTCATTTCTAACCTCGTCCATCTGTTTAGCGTGGTTCGTTCTCGTACTGCTGCCGCTCTTTGCACATCGCATTGAAGAGCCAGGGACGCACCCTTTTATTGATTAAGCCATCCACCATTAACCCTCTTGCCTCTCACGCACCTGCCGGCTCATCCTCCCACACTGCAAATATCCCCTGATACGCGGCATACAGCGATCCGAACAACACGGGCATCGCCACCAGCAAGCCCAGCATGAAGGGAATCAAGGCCGACACGAACAACACCATGCCCAACGCCAGGCCGTTGACGGTGAGCGCCCGCCAGTTCTTTGCTACGGCACGCAGGCTGATGAGAAGTGCCTGCATTGGGCGAGCGTTGCCGAACAGAATCAGGGCGGGAGCAAACCAGGTCGCCATGATGAGCGGGGTGAATAGCAGCATGCCGGTCATGATTGCGGGCATGGACTGGTTCAGCGCATTCTGCAGCGCCACCGGGTCGCTTTTTTGTGCTGCGGCGATCACAGTTTGTGCATCAAAACCCATGTGCAGCATGACTTGCGTAATAAGCAAGGTGCCCATCAATTGCACGGCACCCACCGTGGCCAGCGCAAGCCAGGGGCCGTTGACCCCAGCAAGAAAATGCGGCCATTGCAAATCTTCTTTGCGATCCAGCGTGCGGAAAGCAGCCATGAACCCGGCCACCATCAAGGGCGAAATCAACTCGGACAACACGTTGCCGATGACGGGTATGAGACTGGCGATTGCGACTGCACCAAACAGCAGGCCAAACGCGGCGGACAGTAGCAGTGGATTTTTGCGATACAGGCTGAAGCCTTCGTTCACCCATTGCAATCCTTGTTTGGCCGCCACCTTGCGCGGGATGTCCTGATCGGGGGTAATGCCCATGCGCCTCAGAACTCCTTGACCGTCCACATCGGCGGTTGCAGCCCGCCTTCGAGCGTGTCGCGTTTGGTGAAAAAACCTTCACCTTTCTGGTCAATCAAGTAATACGGTTTGCCGACTTTGGGCGTGATCTTGAGCATATACACCCGGCCATGGGAGCGATATTCCTCGACGCGCCCGGCACCTGACGGCTTGATCGTGACTGGCGGCGCATCGCCGGGATTAGGCGCGCCGTCAGGCACGGGCTTGAGATCCGGCGGCAGGGGCGCAGCGGGTGCGGAAAAAACAGAACCTGCCGCCAGTAAGGCCAGAAGTGTGAGCGTGATACGCATGATGTTCTCCCTGAAAAATGGTTAAGTAAGCTGTTTCAGAATAGCTTATGGGGACTTCCATAAATTCGATTTTCGTCTTTGCGAGCACAGCGAAGCAATCCAGAATCTTCGATAAATCAACGATCTTTCTGGATCGCCGCGCTACGCTCGCGGCTAAAGGCTAACAACGCTCCTCACGATGACGATTTATAGTAGCGCCCTTACAGATTAAGTTGAATTTCGCGCTCCGCCAGCGACAGCTTGAAGCCGCGTTTTTCATAATGGCTGAAGATGGCATCGACGACGTCTTCAGGCTTGTCGATGATGCGCATCAGATCGATGTCTTCGGGTGAGATCATGCCTTCGCCCACTAGTGTGTGCTTTACCCAGCCGACCAGTCCAGCCCAGAATTTGGAGCCGACCAGGATGATCGGAATGCGCGCGATCTTGCCCGTTTGCACCAGCGTCAGCGCTTCGGTGAGTTCGTCCAGTGTGCCGTAGCCGCCAGGCATGACGACGTAGGCCGCCGCAAATTTGACGAACATGACTTTGCGCGCAAAGAAATGCTGAAAGGTCTGGCTGATGTCCTGGTAGGCATTGCCGGACTGTTCATGCGGCAGCTGGATATTGAGTCCCACGCTGGGCGATTTTCCGAAATACGCGCCCTTGTTGGCGGCTTCCATAATGCCGGGGCCGCCGCCGGAGATGACCGAAAACCCGGCATCCGACAAGCGCCGTGCAATCTCTTCGGAGAGCATGTAATAGGCATGATCGGGCGGGGTGCGTGCGCTGCCAAAAATCGACACCGCCGGGCGGATTGAGGCGAGCCGTTCGGTGGCCTCGACGAACTCTGCCATAATCCCCAGCATCCGCCACGACTCACGCGCCGAGTAATCATTTTCCGCCGAACTGCGCGGGTCGGCCATGATGGGTAATTTTTCCAGATGCATATGAGCGACTCTCCTAAAACACTTCTACTGGTGGACGGATCGTCCTATCTCTACCGCGCATTTCATGCACTGCCCGATTTGCGCAACCAGCTCGGCGAGCCGACCAACGCCATCAAGGGCGTGCTCAGCATGCTGCGCCGTTTGCAAAAAGACTACGCCGCCGATTATATCGCCTGCATCTTCGATCCCCGTGGCAAAACCTTCCGCGATGATCTTTATCCTGAGTACAAGGCGAACCGGGCAACGATGCCAGACGATTTGCGCTGCCAGATCGAGCCGCTATTCGAACTGATACGCGCTGACGGTTGGCCGCTGGTGGTGATCGATGGCGTTGAAGCCGACGACGTGATCGGCACGCTGGTCGTCGAAGCCGAGCGCCACGGGGTCAAAAGCATCGTCTCCACGGGCGACAAGGATATGGCGCAACTGGTTAACGCGCATGTCACGCTGATCAACACCATGAGTTTCGAGACGCTCGACGTGCCGGGCGTCGTCGGCAAATTCGGGGTGCCGCCGGAGCGCATTGTCGATTACCTCAGCCTGATCGGCGACACCGTCGACAACGTCCCGGGCGTTGCCAAGGTCGGGCCAAAGACGGCGGTGAAGTGGTTATCCGAATACGGCTCGCTGGACAACATCGTCGCACACGCAACCGGGATTAAAGGCGTGGTGGGTGAAAACCTGCGTGCCGCACTGGATTGGCTGCCGCAAGCGCGTGTGCTGGTCACGATCAAAACCGATGTGCCACTGCCCTTTTCCCTCGATAGTCTGACACGTCGGCCAAGCGACACCGACGCGCTGCGCCGCCTGTTCGGGCATTTTAATTTTCGCAGCTGGCTGGCCGAACTCGAACGTGCGGATCATGCAACAGCCCCCGTGCCGGGCACCAGCGGCGCAGTGCCTGCCGCCATTGAGACCAGCGGCGCAAAGCTTGCCGCCCTTGAAAACAGCGGCAGTCACCGCGCTGCATACGAAACCATCCTGACCCACGAACAGCTTGATCACTGGATACAAAAACTCGAAGCCGCGCCGATTTTTGCGCTGGACACCGAGACCACCGAACTCGCGCCGATGCGCGCGCAACTGGTCGGCATGTCGTTTGCAATTACACCGGGCGAGGCCGCGTATCTGCCGCTCGCGCACCAGTACGCGGGTGTGCCCGAGCATCTCGACCGCGATTCAACGCTTGCCAGACTCAAGCCTCTGCTTGAAAACGCTGCACTGAAAAAAGTCGGCCAGCACCTGAAATACGACATGCACATCTTTGCCAATCACGGCATTTCCCTGGCGGGTATCAGCGACGACACGCTGTTGCAATCCTATGTGCTGGAAGCGCACCAGCAACATGAACTCGGCAGCCTGGCTGCGCGCCATCTGGGGTTGGCAACCATCAGCTACGACGATGTAACCGGCAAGGGCGCGTCGCGAATCAGCTTTGAACAAGTCGCAATCGAGCGCGCCAGCGAATACGCCGCCGAGGACGCCGACGTGACCTTGCGCGTGTTCGAAGCGCTGGCGCCGCAGATTGCCGCATCGAAGCAACTCGAATTCGTTTACCGCCAGATCGAAATTCCGGTCGCACGCATTCTGTTCCGCATGGAACGCACCGGCGTTTTGATCGACCGTGATGCGCTGGCGCTGCAAAGCGGGGAACTCGGCAAGAAAATGCTGGAGCTGGAACAGCGCGCGTACCAGGAGGCCGGGCAACCTTTCAATCTGGGGTCGCCCAAACAGATCGGCGAAATCCTGTTCCAGCAAAAAGGACTGCCGGTGGTCAAAAAAACGCCGACCGGCGCGCCGTCTACCGATGAAGACACGCTGGAACAGCTCGCGCTGGATCACCCTATCGCGCGCGCCATTCTTGATTACCGGGGCATGGCCAAACTCAAATCAACCTATACCGACAAGCTGCCGCAAATGATTCACCCCGCGACGGGGCGCGTGCATACCAGCTACTCGCAAGCCACTGCGGTGACGGGGCGCCTGTCCAGCAGCGAGCCAAACTTGCAGAACATTCCGGCGCGCACGCAGGAAGGCCGCCGTATCCGCGAAGCCTTCATTGCGCCGCCCGGCCATGTCTTGATTTCAGCCGATTATTCGCAAATCGAGCTGCGCATCATGGCGCATTTGTCGGACGACGCAGGCTTGTTGACCGCTTTCGCCGAGGATCGCGACATTCACACATCGACTGCGTCCGAAGTCTTCGGCGTACCGCTCGACGCAGTGTCATCGGATCAGCGGCGCATGGCCAAAGTGATTAACTTCGGCCTGATTTATGGCATGTCCGCATTCGGTCTGGCAGCACAACTCAATCTGGAGCGCAGCGCCGCCCAGGCATACATCGACCGCTACTTTGCGCGTTATCCCGGTGTGGCCGGCTATATGCAGCGCACCCGTGAAACCGCGCGCGAACAAGGTTATGTGGAAACGGTGTTTGGTCGGCGACTCTATTTGCCTGAAATCAATTCCAAGAATCCGCAGCGCCGCCAGGGTGCGGAGCGTGCCGCGATCAACGCGCCGATGCAAGGCACCGCCGCAGACTTGATCAAACTGGCCATGATCGCGGTTCAGGACTGGCTGGATAGCGAACACGTCGATAGCCGCCTGATTCTGCAAGTGCATGACGAGCTGGTGCTGGAAGTCCCCCAGGCTGAAATCGACATGCTGCGCAGCCAGTTACCGTCGCTGATGTGCGATGTTGTCGCGCTTAAGGTGCCCTTGCGCGTTGGCGTAGGCATGGGCGGAAACTGGGAAGCAGCGCACTGACCGGATTGATAGGGATACGCCGCTAGAAGCTCAGAATTTGCCAATAAAAACGGGAGCCTCGGCTCCCGTTTTTATTGGTTCATCCGGCCTGGACTTGGCCAAAGCTATTAGCGCTTCAGACCATCCCGAATCTCGCGCAACAGCAGCACATCTTCCGGTGTCGCTGCGGGCGCAGGAGGTGGCGCTTCGCGCTTCAGACGATTGATCTGCCTGACCATGATAAAAACAATCAGCGCCAGAATAATGAAGTTGAGCAAAATCGTCAAGAAGTTACCGTAAGCAAAAACCGGTACGCCCGCTTTTTTGAGTTCAGCCAGTGTCATGGCAACACCTGCTGGCGCCTGGCCCAACACCACAAACATACTGGAAAAATCGAGCCCGCCAAATATTGCGCCGACAATCGGCATAATCAGGTCATTCACCATCGAATCGACAATCTTGCCAAATGCTGCGCCGATAATCACGCCTACCGCCAAATCCATCGCATTGCCTTTGACGGCAAACTCTTTAAAGTCTGATGCAAAACTCACGTTTCTCTCCTCTAATGATTGAATACCCAGTGCCCGCTGCATGATAGGCGTTGCACCCGGCTTGCCCAAGCCCGCAAATGTAAAATTTTCGGCGTGCTTCACACTACGCTGTACTGCCAGGCACCTACCGTCACTCATCGTCTTGCCGAAGCACGTGTCGTATCGTCTCCATCGAAAACCCTCTCCCAAGCAAAAAACGTATCTGCTTAGCGCGTTCAGATGCTGTGTGCCGCGTTCGCTCCCGCGCTGACTCGGGTTCTATGCCATATTTTTTGCGCCAGACTTCGCGGGCACGCTTGAGCTCACCGTCACCGCGTTCATTCAAAGTTTCCAGCGCCTCACCAATCAATGATTCTGCAACGCCGCGTTGGCGCAATGCGTGCGCAAGCTTGATTGCGCCTTCGCGGGCACGATGGTCGGCGACATAACTCTGCGCAAAGCGCAGATCCGACAGCCAGTTTTTCGCTTCAAATTCATCCAGCAAACTGGACAGCCTATCCGGATCGCCGCCGATGCGCTCCAGTTTGTTTGTAAGCTCAAACCGGCTGTGCTCACGCCGCGCCAGCATAGCCAGCGCGCGGTTACGCAGAGAAATTTCAGGCTTGTTACGCAGCTTTGTCCGCCTTCTCGGCCTTGACCGGCACACCTGCTCCAACGCCAACGATGGCGCGCACTTTGCCTTCAATCTCCTGAGCGATTTCAGGATGCTCTTTCAGGTACTCACGCGCGTTGTCTTTGCCTTGGCCAATTTTTTCGCCATTGTAGGCATACCAGGAACCGGATTTTTCGACCAGTTTGTGATTGACACCCAGCTCGATAATCTCGCCCTCGCGCGAAATTCCCTGACCATACAGAATATCGAAAAATGCTTCTTTGAAAGGCGGCGAAACCTTGTTTTTGACGACCTTGACCTTGGTCTCGTTGCCGACGATTTCGTCGCCTTTCTTGATCGCGCCGATACGGCGAATATCGAGCCGCACCGAGGCGTAAAACTTGAGCGCATTTCCGCCCGTGGTGGTCTCCGGGCTGCCGAACATCACGCCGATCTTCATCCGCATCTGGTTGATGAAAATCACCAGCGTGTTGGTGCGGCTGATATTGCCCGTCAACTTTCGCAGCGCCTGGCTCATCAACCGCGCATGCAGACCCATTTGCGGATCGCCCATTTCGCCTTCGATTTCGGCCTTGGGCGTGAGCGCGGCGACCGAGTCAATCACGACCACGTCAACTGAACCGGAACGTACCAGCATATCGACGATTTCCAGCGCCTGCTCGCCGGTGTCCGGCTGCGACAGCAGCAGATTGTCCACATCCACGCCGAGTTTGGCGGCGTATTGCGGATCCAGCGCGTGCTCCGCATCAATAAACGCAGCAGTGCCGCCCAGTTTTTGCATTTCGGCGATGACTTGCAGCGTCAAAGTGGTTTTACCGGATGACTCTGGGCCATAAATTTCCACTACGCGCCCGCGCGGCAAACCGCCTACGCCCAGCGCAATATCCAACCCTAATGAACCGGTAGAGACGACCATGATGTCGCGCACGACATCATGGTCGCCCATGCGCATGATCGAGCCTTTGCCAAACTGCTTTTCGATTTGCGCGAGCGCGGCGGACAGCGCCTTCACTTTATCGTCGTTCATTGCGGGACTTGCCATGATGCTTCTCCTGAGTGGTTAGTGTGACGTGAATGTAGGCCATACATTCACGTATGTCAATATAATTTATCACCTACATATAAAATACTTTGTTTATGTTTATATTTAACGGGCGCGCGCCTATAATCCTTTCAGCAATCACATGTCCGGAGCAAGCGGGATGATTTCAAAAGGGAAAAATTGGTCTGGCATCATGCAACTGGACGTGAAATGGGCGACACGCCAACGGTTGCAATTCATAGAAATACTGGCCTGGTACGCGGGCGTCGTCACGCGCGGCGAGGTGGCGCGCGCATTTGGCAATTCGGATGCCGCCGCCACCAAGGATCTCAAGCTCTACAACGATCTCGCTCCTGGCAACCTGGTATACAACCACAACGTGTTCGGCTTTGTGCCGCACAGCAGCTTCCACCCTCTCTTTGCCGACCTGAGCCCGGCGGTCGTGCTGCCCGTTATTGCCGCCAACCTTGCGGTCTCCAACGGGCCCTATGGAACGGATTCGGTTTACGGTCTGGCGACTGCTGCGCTGCCGCTGCCTGCGCGCCTGCCCAGCCAGCAGACGCTGGCGCAAATCACCCGCGCGATCCACCATCATCGCAAGCTGCGCGTCCACTACCGTTCGCTATCGAACCGGGACAGTCAGGCGGAGCGCATCCTCGAACCCCACACCCTCGTCGATACCGGGCTGCGCTGGCATGTGCGCGCGTACCACGAAGCCAGCTACGACTTCCGCGACTTCGTGCTGTCGCGCATCACCGATGCCGAGTGTCTCGATACGCCTGCCGAATCCAACAGGCAATATGACGACGATTGGGTGGAACAAGTCAGCCTGCGTCTGGCACCGCACGCGGGACTCGACGCGGTCAAGCGCGACAGTCTGTTGCTGGATTACGGCGCGGTCGGCGATGTCATCGAGGTAAACGTGCGGCGCGCTTTGCTTGGCTATGTGTTGCAGCGTTTGAATATTGACACCACACCGGATCACAGCATGAACCCGAATGCCTGCCAGTTGATGTTGCTGAATCGCGATGAAATCGAGCCGTTTGCCGCATGGGCGTTCAGCGCTTAAGAAGACGCTGATTACCCGGCTCTGTCGTTCCCGCGAATGCGGGAACCCAGCCAAATCAAGGTATTGGATTCCCGCATTCGCGGGAATGACGAGTTAATCAGCGTTTCCTAAGCGATCAATTCGATCAAACCCCGCAGCGCCGCTGCCACCGCGCGCGAGCGGATTTCTTCGCGGTCGCCGCCAAGGCGACAGGTGGACGACATCAGCGTGCCGTCGCTGAGCGCCCAGCCGTAGCACACCAGGCCGACGGGTTTTTGCGGCGTGCCGCCACCGGGGCCGGCAATGCCGGAAATGGCCAGCGTCGCCTGGGCATTGCTGTGTTCCAGCGCGCCTTGCGCCATCTCGCACGCGGTTTCTTCCGACACCGCGCCGTAAGTTTCCAGCGTAGCGGCGGTCACGCCGAGCATGTCCTGCTTTGCTGCGTTGGCATAGGTGATAAACCCGCGCTCGTACCAGGCCGAACTGCCGGGAATCGCCGTGAGCACTTGTCCGACCCAGCCGCCGGTGCAGGACTCCGCCGTCGCCACCCTCCAGCCGCGCGCCAGCAGCGCCTCGCCCAGCGTGGCCGCGAGTTGTTGAAATTCAGTGTCTGTTACACGAGCCATTGCAATCCCTTGATAACCACGACGGCATAGAACGCCGCCAGCGCGTCGTCGAACATGACGCCAAATCCGTTTTTCAGGCGCGCATCAAATTGGCGGATCGGCCAAGGCTTGAGAATATCGAAGAAACGAAACGCCGCAAAGGCGATGCCATACCACAGCACCGACACCGGTGTGACGGCGAGCACCATCGCAAAAGCGATGATTTCATCCCAGACCATCGCCCCGTGATCTGCAACGCCGAGCGCGCGGCCGGTGCGGGCGGATGCCCAGATGCCAAGAATGAAACCCGCCACCAGCAAGGCAACGAGACTAGCGGTATTCGGCGACAGCGTGTGCAACAAAAAAAACACCGGGAAGCCGACCAGCGTGCCAAAGGTGCCCGGCGCTTTAGGCGCAAGCCCGCTACCAAAGCCCAGCGCAATAAAATGCGCGGGATGGGCAAGCATGAATCTGAAATCAGGCGAAGTGGTCATAACCGGTTTTTATTATCTGCATCGCCTGTCCGTCGGCATCAAAAACGACCAGGTCGGGTGCGTCAGAAACCGGGACAACCTGGCCAATGCGCGTGACCGTCACGCCAGCCTGTTGCCCCGCAGCCGCTACCGCCGCGCGCTGGCTGGCGGGCGCAGTAAAACACAGTTCGTAGTCATCGCCGCCTGCCAGCACGCATTCGCGGGCGACCGGCTGATGCAGGTAATTCGCAGTGACCGCAGCAACCGGCACATCCGCAAAGGTCAGTTCCGCCCCCACGCCGGACGCAGCAAGAATATGTCCGAGATCGGCGAGCAGGCCGTCCGAAATATCAATTGCGCTGTGCGCAATGCCGCGTAGCGCGAGACCCAAGGCAACACGCGGTTGTGGCAGGTACAAAGCTGGCAACACTTTGGCCGCATCGATCTGCTCCATGAACAGCCGCCCCTGCCGATATGCCAGCGCCATGGCAGCCGAACCGATCTGGCCGGAGACCCAGATATCGTCGCCCGCCTGCGCACCGCTTCGCCGCAACGCCAACCCCGGCGGCACTTCGCCCAGCACGGTGATGGCGATGCCCAATGCGCCGCGCGTGGTATCGCCGCCGACCAACTCAATGCCATGCGCATCCGCCATACGAAAAAAACCGCGCGCGAACGCCGTCAGCCAGACATCGTCCATCCCCGGCAAGGCAATCGCCAGTGTCGCCCAGCGCGGCATCGCGCCCATCGCCGCCAGATCCGACAAATTGACCGCCAAAGACTTGTGGCCGATCCCCGCCGGACTGTCTTGCGGCGAAAAGTGGCGGCCTTCGAGCAGCATGTCGGACGACACCGCCAATTGCATTCCTGGTGTCGGTGACAACAATGCGCAGTCGTCACCCACGCCCAAAACTGCGCCGGGGGTGGGACGCGTGAAGTAGCGTTTAATGAGGTCGAATTCGGAAGACATGGATAGGGACGTGGAGAGCCAGGAGCCAAGAGTGAGGGACTCCGCCTTATTCCTCACTCTTGGCTCCTCACTCCTAACTCCGCTGTTTATTCGCCTGCTCAATCTCCAGCGCACGTGCTTCTTGCGCGAGTTTGTCGAGCACGCCGTTGATGTATTTATGGCCGTCGGTGCCGCCGTACTTCTTTGCCAGTTCTACACCTTCGTTGATCACCACGCGATACGGCACATCCGGACAATGCACGAGTTCATATGCGCCAATCAGCAGTATGCCGCGCTCGACTGGCGATAACTCAATCAGAGGGCGATCCAGAAACGGCGTGATGCGGGAACTGAGCAGGTCTTCGTCTTTCAATACGCCTTGCAATAGCGTACGGAAATAGTTTTCCTCGGCGCGCTTGAAGCCGGTGTCTTCCGCCAAGTTGGCAGCAATCAGCGTGACATCCGCGCCCCCCACCAGCCAGGCGTAAATACCTTGCAGTGCAAACTCGCGGGCGCTTCTTCGGGAGCCGGCCACGGTCAGAGCTTCTTCAGCAAATTGGCCATCTCAACCGCGACTTGCGCCGCATCGCGGCCTTTTTCGTGCATCCGCACATGCGCCTGTTCCTCGGTATCCACGGTGAGAATGGCATTGGCAATCGGCACGCCGGTTTGCAGTTGCACGTCGAGAATGCCGCGCGAGGATTCGTTGGATACAACTTCAAAATGATAGGTGTCGCCGCGCACCACTGCGCCAATGGCGATTAGCGCATCGAACTTGCCGCTCAGGGACATTTTCTGCAAGGCCAGCGGGTGTTCGAGTGCGCCAGGAACGCTCACCAGTAATACGTCGGTCACGCCCAGCCGTGCGAGCTCGATCTCGCACGCGGACAGCAAGCCTTCGCCGATGTCCTTATTGAAGCGGCTCATCACGATGCCGATTTTCAGGCCTGCGCCGCGATAAACGGGATCAAGTTCAGAAAGTGTGCTGTTTGTACCCATATCAATGCTCCCTTTTAAGAATTAGCGCTTTTCAGAATAGCCGGTGACTTCGAGGCCGAATCCATCCATCGCCGGCATTTTGCGCGGGCTGGACAGCAGCTTCATTTTGCCCACACCGAGGTCACGCAGAATTTGCGCGCCAATGCCGTAATCGCGCAACGCGAGTGTGGTGTTGACCGCAGCCGCAGGCGCGATGCGACTCAACAAGGCATCAGCCGTTTCCGGGCGGTGCAGCAGCACCAGCACGCCGCTGTCAGCCTCGGCAATCGTTTCCAGCGCCGACAGAATCGGCCACGAGTGACCGCCGCCGGTGACATCGATAAAGTCCATCACCGACAACGGCTCATGCACCCGCACCAGGGTTTCCTTGTCCGCCGTGATTTCGCCCCGGGTTAGCGCAAGATGCGTTTCACGCGTGGTTTTATCACGATAGGCAATCAGGCGAAACGCGCCGTAAATAGTTTGCACCAGGCGGTCGGCGGCGCGCTCGACCAGCGTCTCCGTCTGATTGCGGTAATGAATCAAATCAGCGATCGCGCCAATTTTCAGCCCGTGCTCCTGGGCAAAAATTACCAGATCCGGCAAACGCGCCATGGTGCCGTCGTCCTTCAGGATTTCGCAAATGACAGCAGCCGGAACCCGCCCGGCCAAATGCGCCAGATCGCAGCCCGCCTCGGTATGACCCGCGCGCACCAGCACGCCACCAGGCTGGGCACGCAAGGGGAAGATATGGCCTGGCTGAATGATGTCGGTGGCTTTTGCGTCGCGCTTCACCGCAGCTTGAATGGTCACCGAGCGATCCGCCGCCGAAATGCCGGTGGTCACGCCCGCAGCCGCCTCAATCGACACCGTGAACGCGGTGCTGTACGGTGTCTGGTTGTCTTCCACCATCTGCTTCAAGCCCAGCTGGCGGCAACGCTCATCGGTCAGCGTCAGGCAAATCAACCCGCGCCCGTATTTGGCCATAAAGTTGATCGCTTCCGGCGTGGCGAATTCGGCAGCCATCACCAGGTCGCCTTCATTTTCGCGGTCTTCTTCATCGACCAGCACCACCATGCGGCCCGCACGGAGTTCGTCGATGATGTCGGTAATGGGGGAGAGGCTCATGTTTCAGTCTTTATCAATGTTGTTTGCAAATAGCGCCAGGCGCTCGACATAGCGCGCGATCATGTCTACTTCCAGATTGACGCGGCTACCCGGTGCCAGATGTTTAAGGGTAGTCATTTCCAGCGTATGCGGAATCAGATTCAACGCAAAGCGCACGCCGTCCACTTTGTTCACGGTCAGCGACACGCCGTTCACCGTAATCGAGCCTTTGTTGATGAGGTAACGCGCCAGCGCAGCGGGCGCATCGATTTCCAGCAGCCAGGATTCGCCGGTTTTCTCGAAGCACGCGACACGGCCAACGCCATCAACATGCCCCGACACCAGATGCCCGCCCAGCCTATCCGCCAGACGTAGTGCCTTTTCCAGATTAACTTCCGCCCCCGGCAAAAACTCGCTGGTACAGCGCAAAGTCTCGGCCGACACGTCCACTGTAAAACTGTCAGGCGTCAACGCCACCGCAGTCAAACACACGCCGTTGACCGCAATGCTGTCGCCCAGCGCCACGTCGGAAAAATCCAGCCCGTCGCTGGTGATGCGCATACGCGCGTCCGCGCCGCACGTTTCATAGTCGCGGATATGGCCGATGGATTGAATAATGCCGGTAAACACCTGATGGGGAAAACGCTGGGGAAAAGACCGCGTATTGTAGGCGTTTCGGGGTTGTCGGACTAGACGCGCGTGCAGCACCAACCTGTAATCGGACTAATTCTGACACCCTCCGTATAAATGGTGTTTGACACCATATTCATTCCATGATGTCATACGCTCCATGAATGCCGCCAAGCTGCTGCATATCAAAAAACCCACGGCGCAGGGGTCATCGAGATCGTTATCTGGGGCAAGTTCCAGCGCCAGTGCCGCCCTCCGAGCATCCCTGCAAATACCG
>JAYVLR010000099.1:0-7064 GCA_043759395.1 Thiobacillaceae bacterium | reverse complement strand
GTGCTTCGATCCCTTCATCGTATCGACTGTTGGCCGTCCGAGATTCGGGCCAAACGCCTGCAACAAGCGCGCGTGTGCGAGTAGTTCATCCTGAATGGCTTCAGCCAAAACTTGGAACTCAAGATCGAAGTCGGAATGAAAGAGGATGCGCCAAGGCATGGGGTGAATTATGGATCATAATCCATATGGTTGCAATGCCATGCATGCGCTTCTACGGCAAAGCACCGGCTCCGCCGCCGCCACCACGTACTTCGACAAACTCAAGCGCCCCGTGCGCGCCGCCTCGCTGAGCTTTAACGGCACCCGGTCGATTTACACCGACACCGAATACGACCCCCAGGGCCGCAGCAAGCGCAGTTCGCGCCCTTACTTTGCAGGTGCCACGATCTACTGGACTACACCCACTTACGACGACCTTGGCCGCACCGTGCGCGCGGACAACCCCGACGGCACTTTCAGCACCATGGCCTACAACGGCCTGATCACCGTCGCCATCAACCCCAAAGGCCAGACCCGCACCGAACTCAAAAACAGCCACGGTAGCAAGGAGCCGTGTTTTCCCCAAGAGCCGTTTGATTTTATGTGCATGGTATTGTATATTAACATTCGACAGGAGGGGGTGAATGATGGCAATGGTTCTCACGCAGGTGTATCTGGATGCACCGCAGAAAAAAGCTTTGACCGCCCAGGCCAAACGTGCCGGTCGCAGTGTATCGGATTTGATGCGTGAGGCGGTTGATGCCGCTATTTTGGGCGTTACGGCGGACGACATCAAAATGCTGGACGCGGGCACGATCAAGGCGAAGGTGGATATTGATGCCATGCTGGTGGACTTGAAGCAGAACGCCAGAGAGCATGCAGATTTTATGCGCGAAATCAAACGACTGCGCCAGGTAGCCGCATGAGCCTTTTAACGGATGTGATGGACAGGCTGACCGACATTTCGAGCCTGCGTGTTCAGGTGGCAGACCTGGTTGTCCAGCAACGAGAAGTGCGCGGTGTAATGATGGAGCAGCAGCGCGAGCTGGCAGAAGTCAGGGGGCAGCTTAAAGCTTTGATCCAGATTCAAGGGCGGGTCGCCAAAAGCAGTAGTAAATAGGCGGACACCATCAATGCGGGCATTCATGCAGCAAAAAATGCGATAGGCAACATCCGCGCCACGCTCGAAAAACCGGGGCAATAGGCCTCAACGATCTGTATCTTGCTGCTCAATAGTGCCTGTGCCAGGGGGTTTTGTATTGCCTGCACCATGTCGTAAAAAACCTGTGGTGAATACATTAAAATAATATAAAATTTACCATATATCTACTTATGATAAAGTTTATGTTATGTCAAGATCATCGCTTGCCCTAAGCTCGCTGCCGCCAGAGGCGGCTAACGCACTGGTGGCTTTGGGGGAGCATCTTGCCCTGGCTCGTGTGCGACGGAATGAATCGCAAAGGCAGTGGGCCATGCGAATCGGTGTGTCTGCGCCTACATTGATTCGGATGGAGCGGGGCGATCCAAGCGTCAGTATTGGCGTTTATACCACTGCGTTATGGTTGCTTGGGTTGTCCGGTTCATTGGGCGAGATCGCTAGCCCAGCCAAAGATTTGAGGGCGCTGGAGGCGGATGTCCGTGCAGCAAAGCGTGTGCGCGCAGCACGAAAACAAACATCGGTTACGGCGCAAATGGGCAAGAAGCGGGGCGGGCAATGAATCTGCCCGGGCAGGGTGTCATGCTCGCGAATACCCTTTATCTGTGGTATCTGGGGCGGCCTGATTATCCGGTTCTGGTGGGGGAGTTAAACCTGGTGATGTCTGCTCGGGGTGTATCGCTACGATACGGTGCGGACTGGTTGCGTGCTGGATTCCCGCTTAGCGAGGATCTCCCTTTGATGGATATCGAGCATTTTCCTCAAGAAAAAGACACGGCTGCGGGGGCAGTGGATGATGCCAGACCGGATCGGTGGGGCGAGAAAGTCATTCGCGCGCTTGATCGCCCTGCACGGCTATCGGTATTGGAGTTTTTGTATTACGCGGGCGATGACCGATTCGGGGTCTTGGGCGTCTCGATGTCTGGAGAAGCCTATCTTCCCCGCAAGCTGGGTTTGTTGCCTCAGCTGGCAGACGTTGATGCTATTCATGCCGTGGTACGCAAAGTGCTCGCTGGTGAACCGGTTGAGGAACGCTTCAAACGATTGATTGCACCCGGCGTAACGATGGGGGGAACTCGCCCCAAGGCGCTTTTTCAGATGGATGGCGCTGAGTGGATATTGAAATTCGCAGAAGAAGACCGCTCTGTCGAGCCGCTCATTGAACATGCTGCAATGACGCTGGCCTCGAAAGCGGATATAGACGTGGCCGTTACGCGTCCGATCAGGCTTCAAACGGGTGTTGCTGTTGCGATTAAACGATTTGACCGATTCGGGGATCGACTGCGGCGGCATGCACTTTCCGCCAATGTGGCGTTGAAGGCTGCCGGCGTGGAAATAAGCTACCCCAATTTGGCTTTGTTGCTGCGTCGTAAAGGGGTGACGGAGGGGCAACTGCATACGCGCCAAATGCATGAGTTGTTTCGTCGGTTGATTTTTAACATTCTCATGGACAACACTGACGACCATGAAAAAAACCATGTCGTCCTGGTCACGGATTCGCTGCATTACACGCTGGCGCCTGCGTTTGATGTGTTGCCTGCCGGGCAATCTCTCGGGTATCAGGCCATGGTCGTTGGCATGAAAGGGGCGGAGTCCAGTGTCGATAATGCCCTTTCAATGGCTAAGGATTATTGGCTTCCACCCAAGCTTGCGGTAGAGGAGGCACGAAAAGTGGCGCGTGTGGTGGACGCATGGCGAAAACACTTCGCTGCGGCAGAACTGGGCCCGACCGCGCTGGAAGCGTTGTCCTTGCATATTGACCGGCCATTTTTATTGGAGCAACGCCAGGCGCTGCTTCGATGAGTCAAGGATCACTTTGCTGCAAGACGGGCAGAATGGCCTGTCATCGCTGAAAGGGGGCTTGTTGCGCGGGAACGGCGGAATCGAATAAGCCCACGTCTTCTTAAGACCACGAGCCAGTCGCTCGCTCGCCATCATGTCTGGCTAAAACCGTCAAGCGCTTCTATGCCTTGCTTTGCGTGGCGCACCTAGCCTTTTCCGCGCGACACAAGATCGATCCACGCCTCGTCGATATCCGCAGGCAAGCGCGACAAAAATGATGTTTGCGAATTAGCGGCAAGCGGTAGATACTGATGGTATCTATCAGATGCCGGGAGACAAGCAATGGAAACTGCAAAGTTATTTACTACGGGTCGCAGCCAGGCGGTACGGCTGCCCAAGGCGTTTCGCTTTGACGGTGTTGAAGTTCAAGTCAAGCACTTTGGCACTGGGGTGCTGTTGTTGCCTATCGATCAACCTTGGCAATTGCTGGAAGAAGCGCTGCTTGATTTTGAGCCGGGTTTTAAGATGGAGCGCGGCGCACAAGATCAAGCGGCAAGACCGGATTTATTGCCGTGAAATACTTGCTGGATACGAATATCTGCATTTACCTCATCAATAATCGGCCAGCATCGGTATTAGCGCGTTTTCACGCTTGCGCGGCGGGGGAGGTGGGGGTGTCAATAGTGACTGCGCTGGAATTGGCGTTTGGGGTGGAAAAAAGCGCTTCCGCCAGGAATAAGTTGGCGCTGGAAAAGTTCTTGGCACCTTTGGAAATATTGCCACTGGATGCCGCCGCACTTTGGCATTACGCCCGTCTTCGCGCACATCTGGAAAGCCGGGGGCAAACCATCGGCGCACTGGATATGCAAATCGCCGCGCACGCGCTCGGTCTGGATTGTGTGCTGGTGACGAACAATCGGCGCGAGTTTGAGCGAGTTGCTGGACTCAGGTTGGACAACTGGGCTGAATAAGCTGGCAGGGAAACATACCGGGAATTGTTCTGCTATGAGCTGGAGCCGGGGTGGGTGGATGAAATCCGGCGTGCAACGAATGGACACTTTGCACTGGGCAATGAACGCTTTGCGGCGCCGTTTCAGGCTCATATCTCGTTGGATAAGGCTGCGACTTGACCCAGGCATATGACGTGTATATAGTCAACGTATATAGCAATCTCTGGGGGAAATATGGCAACCAGCACAGTTTTCAATAACAATCGTACTCAAGCAGTCCGTTTGCCTGCTGAGATGCGTTTTCCGGAATCAGTCAAAAAAGTCGAAGTACGAATATCCGGTCAGGAGCGGATTATTGCGCCTGCAGGATCCGTTTGGGATAGTTTCTTTCTGGGTGTGACAACTGCCACCGAAGATTTCATGGCCGAGCGTGCAAGTCAGTCTCAGGCTGAACGAGAGAGCCTTTAGATGCTGAAATATCTCCTTGATACCAACATCGTAATTTATGTGATCAAGCGGCGACCGTTACAGGTGCTGGAAGGTTTCAACCGACATCATGGGCGAATGGCTGTTTCATCCATCACGCTGGCTGAACTGGTTCACGGTGCCGAAAAGAGTAGTGATGTGTCGCGTAATACTGCCGTAGTCGAAGACTTTGTGAGTCGATTAGCGGTACTTCCCTATGATGACAAGGCCGCTTGGCAATATGGGAACATTCGTGCCACGCTCGAAAAACTGGGGCAACCAATAGGCATCAACGATTTGCATATTGCTGCTCATGCACGCAGTAACGGTTTAACCCTGATTACCAATAATATGCGGGAATTTGAGAGGGTTCCAGGGCTGTTGCTGGAAAACTGGGTGGATGAACGGCAACAATAAGGAAACGTGTCTGCTGTTAGGGCAAACCGCACCAATTAATTTTCGACAGCGTGTTGGTGTTGGGTTACAATGCGCGCTCTTTTTGCAGGCGCGTAGCTCAGCTGGTTAGAGCACCACCTTGACATGGTGGGGGTCGTTGGTTCGAGTCCAATCGCGCCTACCAATTATTTGTGTCGGGATGACAAAAAATGGGTTTTCGAACTACTCGCGGCATTGAAGAGACAACGAGCCTGTTGATGTAACAATGCGGTGTATGCCGCGACGGATGAATAAAATACGGCTCTGGCCGCGATGTCTTGATGAAATGCGGCTTCAGCCGCATTTTTTATGGGTGGGATATTTTTTGGCTTCCAATAACATGACATGTCCGCTTGTCGTTGCGAGGCGTAATCGAAGCAATTCAGTCTTTGTTCGGAGTGCGCTGCTGGATTGCTTCGCCTTGCTCGTAATGACGGCTGGACAAGATGGGAAATCCACCGTCGGACAGGTCGTTTTTTGAAAACTCAATAATTAATTGGTGATATCACGATGCCTGTCATTACTTTGCCTGATCAGTCGCAACGCCCGTTTGAGCAGGCGGTGACGGTGCATGAGGTGGCTGCGTCGATTGGCGCGGGTTTGGCGCGGGCGGCGCTGGCGGGGCGGGTTAACGGGGTGCTGGTCGATACGTCGTTTGTGATTGCGGATGATGCGCAATTGGCGATCATTACGGATAAAGACGCGGATGGCCTGGACATGATTCGCCATTCCACTGCGCATTTGCTGGCGTATGCGGTGAAGACGCTGTTTCCGGAGGCGCAGGTGACGATCGGCCCGGTGATTGACGACGGGTTTTATTACGATTTTTCGTACAAGCGCCCGTTTACGCCTGAGGATCTGGTGCTCATCGAAAAGAAGATGGCCGAATTGGCCAAGCAGGATATTTCGGTGACGCGCACGGTGATGCCGCGCGACGAAGCGGTGGAATTCTTCAAGGGTTTGGGCGAGCACTACAAGGCGGAAATTATCGCCAGCATTCCGGCTGGGCAGGACATTTCGCTGTATCGCGAGGGCGATTTTATCGACCTGTGCCGGGGGCCGCATGTGCCATCCACTGGCAAGCTCAAAGTCTTCAAGCTGATGAAGGTGGCGGGGGCGTATTGGCGCGGCGATTCCAAAAACGAAATGTTGCAGCGCATTTACGGCACGGCCTGGGCAAAAAAGGAAGACCTGGACGCGTATCTGTTCCGGCTGGAAGAGGCCGAGAAACGCGATCACCGCAAGCTCGCCAGGCAGCTTGATCTGTTGCACATGCAGGACGAAGCGCCGGGCATGGTGTTCTGGCATCCCAAGGGCTGGATCGTGTGGCAGCAGATCGAGCAGTATATGCGGCAGAAGTTTGTCGAATACGGTTATCAGGAAGTGCGCACTCCGGCGGTGATGGATCGCAGTCTGTGGGAAAAATCCGGCCACTGGGACAATTACCACGACAACATGTTTACCACTGCGTCGGAAAACCGCGACTATGCGGTGAAACCGATGAACTGCCCCGGCCATGTGCAGATTTTCAATAGCGGGCTGCATTCGTACCGCGACCTGCCACTGCGCCTGGCCGAATTTGGTTCCTGCCATCGCAATGAGCCGTCGGGCGCGCTGCACGGCATTATGCGGGTGCGCGGGTTTACCCAGGACGATGCCCATATTTTCTGCACCGAAGACCAGGTCGAGGCGGAAGTCGCCGACTTTATCGTCATGCTGCAGAAGACCTACGCCGACTTCGGTTTCAACGACGTGCTGGTCAAGTTATCGACCCGGCCCGCAAAGCGCGTTGGTTCGGACGCAAGTTGGGACAAGGCGGAAGCCGCGCTGGCCGGGGCGCTGGACAGGAATAAACTGGCCTACGACCTGCAACCCGGCGAGGGTGCGTTTTACGGCCCAAAAATCGAATTCACGCTGAAAGATTCGCTGGGCCGGTTGTGGCAGTGCGGCACAATCCAGCTTGACTCCAACCTGCCGGCACGCCTCGGTGCCGAGTTTGTCGACGAAGACAACAGCCGTAAAACGCCGCTGATGTTGCACCGCGCTATTCTGGGTTCGATGGAGCGCTTCATCGGGATTCTGATCGAGCACCATGCAGGCAATTTCCCGATGTGGCTTGCGCCGGTGCAGGTGATGGTGATGAATATCAGTGAGCGTCAGGCTGAATATGCCGAAAAAGTCACCTCGGCATTGCGCAGTGCAGGCATTCGCGCAGTGTCGGACTTGAGTAATAACAAGATTACCTATAAAATCCGCGAACATAGCATGCAGAAGCTGCCGTATCAGGTGGTGGTGGG
>JAYVLR010000098.1:0-4754 GCA_043759395.1 Thiobacillaceae bacterium | reverse complement strand
AGGCTGGGTGTGGAAGCGCAGTAATGCGTTAAGCTAACCAGTACTAATTGCCCGTGAGGCTTGATCCTATAATTTTGAGAAGCATGCAGTGTGTGTATGTGATACAAACTCAACGCATTAAAACCTTCTTCCAGACACGCCGGATGTATTAATTAATACACCCTGCGTGAAATAAAGCAGTTGGCTCTGTGATCGCAAGATCGCAAAGCACCCCAGACAATTCGAATGCTGGGTCCAGGTACAGCCAAATCAGGTTGGCCTTGATCCTCACCCCCTTGTCTGACGACCATAGCTGAGTGGAACCACCCCTTCCCATCCCGAACAGGACGGTGAAACGCTCCCGCGCCAATGATAGTAGAGATTGCCTCTGCGAAAGTAGGTCATCGTCAGACTCCTCATTCCAACCCCCCCTCAGAAATGACCGGGGGGTTTTTGTTTGGAATCAATATCAGTAAATCAATAAAAATTCAGCGAATGGGGGGGATTGCCCTCACTTCACCGATAATTTGATCCAGTACACATTTACGCACCAGTAAATGGCGTTGCCTTGGTTTACGCACTGTTATTGAACAAGAGGGGCTGCGTAAACAGTGCATCATTTGCCTAAGCCATTGAATCATAAAGTGTGACGCGTCGTGGCACGAGCTGTGCTGCAGCTTGTGCCAAGGAGTCACTCATGTCAGTTGTGTCATCAGTATGTTGTTATTGTGGTACCGGTTGTGGTGTATTGATTGAGGCCGAGCTCGGTAAAATCATCAAGGTACGCGGCGATCCAGCGCATCCTGCCAATCGAGGAAAGCTTTGCACCAAAGGTGCGACGTTGGCGTTAGCAACGCAGGCGGGTGGGCGTGCTCTGTACCCTGAGTTGCGCACCGATAAGCGTGGATCCCGCTCACGTATAGATTGGGAGGATGCCCTGGTCTTCGCATCTGAGCGTTTCGCGGCAATTATCCAGGAGCATGGACCCAACGCGGTCGGCTTCTATATCTCGGGACAGTTGTTGACGGAAGACTATTATGTTTTCAATAAGCTTGCGAAAGGTTTGATCGGAACTAATAACGTCGATACCAATTCGCGTTTGTGCATGTCGTCAGCGGTGGCGGGTTATAAAGCCACGCTGGGTGCGGATGCACCGCCTGGTTGTTATGACGATATCGACCATGCCGGCGTGATTTTTATCAGCGGCTCGAATACGGCGTTTGCGCATCCGATTTTATTTCGGCGTATCGAAGCCGCCCGGCAAGCCAACCCCAATCTCAAGCTGATCGTGGTCGATCCGCGTCGTACCGATACAGCAGAAGAGGCTGACCTGCATCTTGCCATTTTGCCGGGCTCGGATGTGGCGCTGTATCACGCGATGTTGAATGTGATGCTGTGGGAGGAGTTGATAGACCGTGATTACATTGCGGCGCATACGACCGGCTGGGAAAAGCTACGCGAAACCCTGCGCGATTACACACCAGAAAAAATGGCACCAGTCTGCGGCGTGGCTGCCGCTGACATCGTCCAGGCAGCACGCTGGTTTGCTGCGGGCCCGACCTTGTCTTTGTATTGCCAGGGGCTAAACCAGTCGAGTTGCGGCACAGACAAAAATGCCGCGCTGATTAACCTGCATCTGGCGACCAGACAGATTGGCAAACCTGGCGCGGCCCCGCTGTCATTGACTGGTCAGCCCAATGCGATGGGCGGTCGTGAAGTCGGCGGCATGGCGCATTTGCTGTCGGCGCATCGTGAGTTGAGTAACCCGGAACATCGCGCAGAAGTCGCACGCTTGTGGGGCGTGGACACGGTGCCGGAAAAGCCGGGGAAAACCGCAGTCGAGATGTTTGAGGCGGTAAGAAGCGGCGAAATCCGCGCACTGTGGATTGCCTGTACCAATCCTGCGCAGTCGCTGCCGGATCAGACGCTGGTGCATGAGGCGCTGGCGGCAGCGGAGTTTGTCGTGCTGCAGGAAGCTTTTGCAGATACCGAAACCGCGCCCTATGCCGACTTGCTGTTGCCTGCGGCGACGTGGGGTGAATGCGAAGGTACGCTAACTAATTCCGAGCGGCGCATTTCGCATTTGCACGCAGCCATCGCACCGCCAGGCGAGGCGCGCCCGGATTGCCAGGTGGTGGTTGAGTTTGCGTGGCGGCTGGGTGAAAAGCTCGGACGGGATGGCAAAAAATTGTTTCCCTATACGCGACCCGAAGACGTGTTCAATGAGCACCGTGAAACCACGCGCGGGCGCGACCTGGACATCACTGGGATGAGCTACGCCATGTTGGATAACGAGCCGCAACAATGGCCGTTACCGGAGGGGTATGCCAGCGGAAAGGTGCGCCTGTATGAAGATGGAATTTTCCCCACTGCGAGTGGTCGCGCGCAGTTTCACAATGCACCTTATCGCCCGGTTGCCGAGCCGATCGATGCGCGCTATCCCCTGCATCTCAACACCGGACGCTTGCGCGATCAATGGCACGGCATGAGTCGCACCGGCAAGGTCGCGCGCCTGTTTGCACATGCCGATACGCCGCTATTGTCGATGAGTCGGCGCGATATGGAGTTGCGGCGGCTGGGTGACGGTGATCTGGTGCGGGTTAAAAGTCGGCGCGGCGCATTGGTGTTGCAAGTCGAAGCCAGCGCCACCCTGCGTCCTGGCCAATGCTTTGTGCCGATGCACTGGGGCGCGCGTTTCATGAGCGGATTAGGGGTGAACGTGTTGACATTGTCCACCTTCGATCCGGTCTCCAAACAACCCGAGTTCAAGCACGCCGCCATTCAAGTGACCAAAGCGGATTTACCGTGGCGCATGGCGGTGCTGTGCGCGGGCGACGGCGCGGCCATGCTGGAGGTGGCGCAACCACTGTTACGCGAATGCGAGTACGGCGCAGCAGCCTTGGCCGGGCGTAATCTTGACGTGTTGACGCTGCGCCTGGCGCACCACACTGCCCTATCCGCTGATTTAATCGCGCAACTGGATCGTGCGCTGGGGCTGGATGATCCGCTGGCGGTGATGCAATATGAAGACAGCCGCAGCGGCATCTCCAAGCGCGTGCGGGTCGATCAAGGCCGCATCACCGCTGCCCGGCTCACCGGCGAGACTGCAGCATTTGAATGGCTGAAAGAGCTCATCGCCGACGGTGCCGAAGCCGCACCCTTGCGCGCCTGGGTGCTTGCGCCCGTGGCTCGTCCGCCCGCAGGCGGTGTCGGGCGCGGGCGCATTATCTGTAATTGTCTTAATGTTGCCGAGCCGGACATTCTTGCCGCTATCGCCGACGGCGCCGATTTATTTTCCCTGCAGGCCACGCTTAAATGCGGCACCGAGTGTGGCTCGTGTGTGCCGGAGTTGAAACGAATGCTAGCCCGGGCATTTCATAAATGATCGTCCGCCCTCGCTTGTTCCTTGTCTGCCATGAAAGCTTTGCTCTACCCGCAGGGAGTAGGCCGTGGTTGTAAAGCCGATCAATCGGCAACAACCACGCTCGGTCGGGCGTATGAATAACTACGCCGCTCTTTCCCAAAACTTCCCTGACAGCCAATGCCCGGCGCGATCGTCAGGCGAATTTATGAAATGCCCGGGCTATCGGATTCCCGCATGAGTTACGCAAAACTGATTCGCCAGATTGAACGGGGCGAAGGACTGGATTTTATTGATGCCCGCAATCTGGCTGCGGCCTTGCTCGATGGCGGCGTACCGGAGCTGGAAACGGCTGCGTTGTTGATGGCTCTGGGTCAACACGATCCCGGCCTGGATGCCTGGCTTGGCATGCATGTGGCGCTGGCTGAGCGGTTGCCCGTGTTTACAGCACCATCCACACCATACCGAACCGTGATATTGCCGAGCTATCACGGCGTGCGAAATGGCGCGCACCTCATGCCGCTGCTGGCCTTGCTGCTAAAAAGTTTTGGTATTCCCGTGCTGATTCATGGCGTGCTCGATGGCGGCGGCGGTACTGCGGCTGCGTATGTGTTGCGTGAATTTGACGTGATGCCAAGCAGTAATGTGGCACAGGTCAATGCGCGTTTAAGTGACGAAGGTATTGCGTTTGCCCCCGTGGCTTTATTGAGTTCCGGGCTGGCTTCGCTGCTCGCGTTGCGCGCGCGCCTGGGGGTGGAATCCATCGCGACGCGTCTGGCAGTTCTGGCCGATGTGATGGGTGCCGACTCTGTGCGCATTACCCCGGCGCTGCATGATGCGGAGTTACCCGGCATGGCCGCGCTACTCACCGCGCTGGGCGGGCGAGCCTTGCTGTTAAAGGGCTGTGAGGGCGAAGCCTTTGCCGATCCGCATCTTCGGCCCGCGATGAGTTTTTATCACGATGGAAGATGTGAGCCTATTTGTGCGGCGCAGCAAGCGAGCAGTGTGGTAGCCGATTTGCCGCCAGTTGATGCGCGTGCAACCGCTGCCTGGATGCGTGGTGTACTGGACGGTAGCCACAGTATTCCGTTGCCGCTGCGCAATCAACTTGCCGCGTGTCTGTATGCGGCAGGGTATACCGACGATTTGAATCAGGCGCGCGCGATCACGTCGATCAATGGTTTTGGGCGCATTGCCGCCTGATGGTGCGCTGAACATCCAGATGCACTTCAATGGTGCTGATCGAGTATGGATGTCGGTAGGAAATATTAAATAAAAACAATAAAATCAATAGTTTAACTCAATATAATGGTGCTGGCACTGACCTTGCATATAGCCATGTAAGCCTTTCAATCGGAGTTGTTTGCATGGACATGAGTCTCCCCAATAACAAAATGAAGCTGGTCATGGTTGG
>JAYVLR010000097.1:0-4072 GCA_043759395.1 Thiobacillaceae bacterium | reverse complement strand
TCGAAGAAATCGGCAAGGATTATGTGCGTACTGCGCGTGCGAAGGGTCTGGCCGAGACGCGCGTGCTGTTCCACCATGTATTGAAAAACGGCCTGATCCCGATTCTGACCGGCGCGGTGGTGGTGTTGCCGCTGTTGTTCATGGGCAGCCTGATTACCGAATCGTTTTTCGGCATTCCGGGGCTGGGCAGCTACACCATCGACGCGATTCAGGCGCAGGATTTTGCGATCGTGCGGGCGATGGTATTTCTGGGATCCTTCCTCTATATCGTGGGGCTGATCCTCACTGACATTTCCTATTCCTGGGCGGATCCACGGGTGCGTCTGCAATGAGCGCGGGCTTCACCAACATCCAGCCGGTCATCCTGTGGACGGATGGCCTGATTTTTCTGCTGACAGTAGCGGTGCTGGGATTCGTCTGGGCTATCCGCCGTCGTGAACATTTACTTGCGCCCTGGCGGCGCGTGGCGAAGAGCCCGATGGCGATGGGTTCGGCCATCGTGTTGCTGGTGTTCGTCACAATCGGCCTGCTGGATTCGCTGCATTATCGGCCGCGCCTGGAAGGCGATGCATCGGCCAAGCCGCAGTACGCAGTCGAGGTGCTGAGTGCGTTCGACGCGCTGCTGTCTAATCTGCGCACCCAACAGGAAAAAACCTATTCTGCACCGCTGGCAATCCATTTGTATGCCAAGGAATTTGTTGACCGGAATGGCTTACAGGTGCGGGATTACCCGCGTTTGAAATTTGGCGGTGCGCACCTCACAGATGACAGTGAGCGTCAGGCAGATATTCTGCATCGAAGCTTGATCGGCGGTGTGTATGGCGTGCTGCTGAGTATCGTTGCAGCGGGTGTGCTCGGACTGTGGCATGCGCGCCGCCAGAAAATGCATCGAATGAACTGGTTCGCCGCTGCCTGGCGCGGCCAATTGGACAGCCCGATCCGAACCATGGCGGGCATCGTCGCGATCCTGTTGGTCATGGCTTGCATCAGCGCGCAACTCGCTGCGGCCTACCACGTCTTCGGCACCGACAAGGTTGGGCAGGACGTGCTCTACATCAGCCTCAAAAGCATCCGTACCGGGCTGGTCATCGGCACGCTGACGACGCTCGTCACGCTGCCGCTTGCCATTGGTCTGGGGATTGCTGCCGGATATTTTCGCGGCTGGGTGGACGACGTGATCCAGTACGTTTACACCGTGCTCAACTCCATTCCCGGCGTGCTGTTGATTGCGGCATCGGTGCTGATCGTGCAGGTTACTATCGAGTCCAACCCGGCGCTCTTCGACACCGCCGCAGCGCGCGCCGACATTCGCCTGCTTGCGCTGTGCCTGATCATGGGGGTGACGAGCTGGACCGGGTTGGCGCGCCTGCTGCGCGGCGAAGCGCTGAAGCTGCGCACGCTGGATTACGTCGAGGCTGCGCGCGCCTTCGGCGTCTCGCATGGCCGCATCATTACCCGGCATATTCTGCCGAACCTTTTTCACCTGGTGCTGATTTCCATCGTGCTCGATTTTTCCGGCCTGGTGCTGGCCGAGGCGGTGTTGTCTTACGTCGGCGTCGGCGTCGATTCCACCACGCTGAGCTGGGGCAACATGATTAATGGTGCGCGCCTGGAGCTGGCGCGCGAGCCCACGGTATGGTGGCAGTTGGGCGCGGCCTTCGTGTTCATGTTTACGCTGGTGCTGGCGGCTAACCTGTTTGCCGACGGCGTACGCGAGGCCTTCGATCCGCGTACCGGAGGGCGTCGATGAAACCCCTGCTTGAAGTACGCAATCTGGTCACCGAACTGGGAACCGGCACCGGAAAAATCCGTGCGGTAGATGGCATTTCTTTTGACGTAGCAGCAGGCCAAACCTATGCACTGCTGGGCGAATCCGGCTGCGGTAAATCAATGACGGCCTTGTCCCTGATGCGCCTGTTGCCGGATGGCGGGCGGATCGCGTCAGGCAGCGTTCGGTTGGGGGATGAGGACGTGTTGGCTCAGACCGAACGCGATATGCGCCGGATACGCGGCGGGCGCATGGCGATGATTTTTCAGGAACCGATGCTGGCGTTGAACCCGGTGCTGAAAGCGGGATCGCAGATCGGTGAAGTGCTGGCCATGCACCAGAACCTGAGCGGCCAGGCGGCACACGATGCCGCGCGCGCACTGCTCGATGCGGTCGGCGTACCGGATGCGGAACGCCGTCTCGATACTTATTCATTTGAGTTGTCCGGCGGCTTGCGTCAACGCGTGATGATCGCGATGGCGCTGGCGGGCAAGCCCGAACTCTTGATCGCCGATGAGCCGACTACAGCGCTGGACGTGACGATTCAGGCACAGGTGCTGGAGGTGCTGCGCGGCCTGCGGACGCAGCAGCGAATGGGCATGTTGCTGATTACGCATGACCTTGGCGTGGTGGCGGAAAACGCTGACCAGGTGGGTGTCATGTATGCCGGCGAGCTGGTTGAAGAGGGCGCGCGCGATGATTTCTTCCGTGCCCCCCAGCACCCCTACAGCCGCATGTTGTTCGCGAGTCTGCCGCGCCATCCTGGAAAAAGCGGCGGAGACAGCACGCGTCTGGCGACCATACTCGGGCAGGTTCCGCGACTGGATGGCTCGCTTGCGGGTTGCCGCTTTGCGCCGCGCTGCCCGCATGCCTATGCGCGCTGCCGCGATGAATCGCCAGGCTGGACTGAATTGAACGGACAGCGCGTGCGCTGTCACCTGGCTGGCCAACTCCCGGCACAGATCGCCCGCGAAACCGCCCCCCCAAAAACGCAAAATCGGCCAACCGAAGCCTTGCTCCAGGTGAGCAATCTCAAAGTGTATTTTCCGATCCGGCGCGGATTGATTCAGCGCACCGTCGGCCATGTGCGCGCGGTGGACGATGTCGCACTCGAAGTGCGTGCCGGGCGTACGCTGGCACTGGTGGGTGAGTCGGGTTGCGGCAAAACCACGGTTGGCAAGGCCATCCTGCGTTTGATCGAACCCACGGCAGGCGAGGTGCGTCTGGGCGGCACAGCGCCGGTCAGCGGCAACCGGCAGACGCTGCGCACATTGCGCACACAGGCGCAGATGATTTTTCAGGATCCGTTCAGCTCGCTTAACCCGCGCATGCGGGTGGCGGATATCCTGCTCGAAGGCATGGACGCGCTGGCGGTCGGTGCGGCCAAAGACCGGCGCCGTGCAGTGACGGCTTTGCTGCGCCAGGTTGGCTTGCCGGAAGATGCGGGCGATCGTTACCCCCACGAATTCTCGGGCGGGCAACGCCAGCGCGTGGCGATTGCGCGTGCGCTCGCCGTCTCGCCCCGCTTGGTCATTTGCGACGAACCGACCAGTGCGCTGGATGTATCCGTACAGGCGCAGATATTGAACCTGCTGCGCGACCTCCAGGACACGCTCGGCCTTGCCTATCTTTTCATCACGCACAATCTGGCGGTGGTGGAATATATTGCGCATGACGTGGCCGTCATGTATCTCGGCCGCATCGTCGAGCAGGGACCGACCGCCAGCGTGCTGCGTACGCCGCGCCATCCTTACACCCAGGCGCTGATTAGCGCGGTACCCAGTACCGACCTGGCTTCCGGCAAAACCGCCATTCGCCTGGTGGGCGATCAGCCCTCGCCGCTCGATCCGCCCTCAGGCTGCCACTTCCACCCGCGTTGCCCGCACGCGAGTGCGGTGTGCCGCAGCACCTATCCTGAAAAAACTGCGACCGGCAACGGGCATTGGGTGCGCTGTCACTGGGTAGCAGGGCAAGTCTGACATTTTTTTACGCGCGCTCCTGGAATATAAAGACCCCGCAATCGCCGTTACAGCGAAACAAAAAAAAACGTCCCGGAAAAATCCGGGACGTTTTTCTAATACAAAAGCAATTTACGGAAGAGGGGTGGCCGGGCAGGTTTGTGCGGAAGCCCCCTTGACGGGTTGAATCATCCCGAAGTCGTAGCCGGGCGGGTTGATGGTCGGCAGCCGTTTCACAGTGAGACGGTGAATCGGCAGGTTGGCCGCAGTCACCGTTCCACCCAGGTTGACGCGCAGGTACTGAACCACGGCCTCGGAGACATCCATCACGTCCAGACTGTTGGGC
>JAYVLR010000096.1:0-2421 GCA_043759395.1 Thiobacillaceae bacterium | reverse complement strand
GCGAATGCGGGAACGACGAATTAATCAGCGCCTCCCTGGGATTTTATCTTCGCATTTCTTCGCGTCCTTCGCGGACAAAGTTTTTCAGGAATAAACATGTCCCAACACTACGCCATTACGATGCCCCAGCTCTCAGACACCATGACCGAGGGCGTGCTCGTCACTTGGGAAAAACAAGCCGGCGACAAAGTCGAGCGCGGCGATATCGTCGCCACGGTCGAGACCGACAAAGCCATCATGGATGTCGAAGTATTCAAGGCGGGCTATCTGGCCGCTCCGCTGGCTGAACTCGGCGCTACGATTGCGGTCGGTGCCGCGCTGGGTTACATCACGGATACTGCGGGCGACGTAGCCATTGCCGTCGGCGAAGTGGTAAAAGCACTCGCCCAGACTGAAATGATTCCGCATCATGCGGGGATGCCGATCGTGATGCCGCAGCTTTCAGATACGATGACAGAGGGCGTGGTGGTGACCTGGGAAAAGCAACCTGGCGATGCCATCAAACGCGGGGATATCGTGGCGACCGTGGAAACCGACAAGGCCATCATGGATGTCGAAGTGTTTCAGGAAGGCTTCCTCTCCGGCCCGATTGCCGACATCGGCAGCGTGGTCGAAGTCGGTCACCCGATGGGTTTCATCGTTGATGACGCAGCCAAAACGAACGACACCGGCGTGACTATAGGTGCCGACCACAAGATCAGGGGGTCGCATCACGTCGCGCCACACGCCGCCGACAAGCCCGCAAACATCCCCACCCCCAAAGCCACGCCGACGCAGATTTCCGCCAGCGGTAACATGCCGCCGGTGGCGCGTCCGCAAGGCCGCCAGGCCAGCCCCTATGCGCGCAAGCTTGCCGCACAGCTGGGGGTCAATCTCACCGGACTGGCGGGCACCGGCCCGTCCGGCGTGATCGTTGCGGCCGATGTCGCACGGGCGCGTCCATCAATGCAGGAAGTCGCCCACTCGCTGCCGCAGGTCGATGTGCCGGGTCAGGGTCGCAGCATGACCTCGATGGAAAAAGCCGTCAGCCACGCGATGACCGCTTCGCTCACCCTGCCGACGTTCACCGTGACGATGAACATCAGCACCGCTGCGCTGACCGCTGCTGCCAAGGCCAATAAAATCTCAGTGACCGTCGCGATTGCCAAAGCCTGCTCGGTGGCGATGGCAAAATTCCCGCGTATGAACTGGGCGTATCAACCGGTCGATAAGCTGGTCGAGCGTGCCAATCATGATTTTGGTATTGCGGTCACATCAAACGACGGGGGTTTGGTGGTTCCAATCCTGCATGGCATCGAGAAAACTCCCCTTGCCGCACTGCAAGGCGACTGGGGCGGCCTAGTGGAGCGCGCCCGCGTGCGCAAACTCGCCCCCGCCGAATACGCCAATCCCACTTTCACCATTTCCAACATGGGAATGATGGGCGTGTCGCATTTCACCGCGATTCCCACTCCTGGTATCGCCGCGATTCTGGCGATTGCCGCCAACGGCTCACAAGGCACGCCGTTTACCCTGACTTGCGATCACCGCGTCTTGAATGGCGCCGATGTCGCGCTGTATCTGGGCGCACTCAAGCAGACCATCGAAGCGCCCGACTGGATCGGTGAGGCGTCAGCGCCCGTCTCGCCCATCCCAGAGGGCAATTGGGATATTCCCGTTGTCGTCATTGGCGGCGGCCCCGGCGGCGAAGACTGCGCACGCGATCTGGTCGATCACGGCGTGAAGACGATGATGGTCAATAACGAGCCTTTCCCCGGCGGCGAATGTCTGTGGCGCGGCTGCATCCCGTCCAAAGCCTGGCGTGCAGCGGCGGATGTAATTCGCAATCGCGCCCACGATGCCGAGATGGGCGTGGATGGTACTACCGCATCCAAACTCAACTGGGCGCAGGTCGAAAAGCATCGGCGCTGGGTGCAGAACACGCGCGGCGAAATGGCGCTCAAAGCCGACCGTGGCATGAAGATCGACGTGCGCGAAGGCTTCGGCGAATTCGTCGATGCGCACACGCTGAAAATCACGCCGGCTGAAGGCGAGCCCTATTCTGTGACGTTTGGCGCGGCGGTCATTGCAACCGGCGCACCTGCGTTTGTGCCGCCGATTCCGGGCGCGCGCGAAAATCTCGCCAGCGGCGGCGTCGCGACCTCCGACACCATCTGGAACCTGCCCGCACCCCCCAAAAAACTCGGCATCGTCGGCGGCGGCGTGATCGGGGTGGAAATGGCGCAAATCTTCCGCGACTTTGGCAGCGAAGTGCTGATGCTGGAGCGCCATGACCGCATCCTCGGCGAAATAGAAGACGAAATCGCCAAGAGCCTGATCGCCGCGCTGGAAAAAGAAATCGCCGTCGTGACCAGTGCTGCCATCCACGAAGTCAGCGGCACTTCCGGCGCGATGAAATTGCGCTACTCAAATAAAGGCGGC
>JAYVLR010000095.1:0-2184 GCA_043759395.1 Thiobacillaceae bacterium | reverse complement strand
GTTTGTGTTTATTGGGGTCGAACAAATGCGATGTGAGAATCAGATAGTTCTGTATTTAGTAATGTAGCGGTCAAAATTCTCTTCGTAGTCATCCAGGTTTTCGGCCAGCATTTTTGCGTGCTGATCTGAAAAATGACTGAGCGCGATGTCCCGATCCGCCTTCAATTCGCCGATATCGCGCGATCTTGACGCAACCACAAACGCGCTGAAACGGGTAGCCGCAAACAGCAGCGCAGCACCTGCCTTGACACTCCCCATCTCGCTGCTGTTTTCATTTGCCATCTGTACAAACGCATCGGTCAGCGCCATGAATGCATCGTCTACAATCTCTTCTATCTCTTCACTCATCGATCAACTCTCGCAACTTTCATACGCCTCACCCACTTCTGCTATCAATTTATCCATGAACTTCAGCTTGCGTACCGATTCCGATGCTGCTGCCGGATTATGGGTTTCATCCAGCGCGGTCGCCAGCTCGGCATCGACAGCGTGATAGACGTTTTTGAGTTCCGCCTGCAAACGATCCAGCATCGCCACATCCCTGGCGCGGCAAGCATCAAAAATCGCTTCACGCCATTCCATCTGCTGCATCAAAAACGCCGGGGCAATCGATGTGTTGGTTGGTGCCAGCGGATCCATGCCGATTAACTGCAACAGGTATACGCCACGTGTGATCGGGTGCTTCAGCGTCTGATACGCCTCATTGACCCTGGTCGCCCACTGCATCGCAACGCGCTGCTCAGTTTCGGGCTTTGACACAAACCTGTCCGGGTGAACACGGCTCTGCAACTCGCGATAAGCGCTATCGAGATGTTCACGATCCAGCGCATAAGTCGCGGGCAAATGAAATAGCTCGAAATAGGTCTGGGAGAAATCCACGGGTGAGTAAGGAGCGGGAGTCGGGAGTGAAGAGCGGTGCAGCGCGATGCCTACTTCTCTCTCCTCACCCTTAACGCCTCACCGCCGTTAAACGTTAAACGACTCGCCGCAACCGCACTCGTTTTTCACGTTCGGGTTATTGAACCTGAAGCCTTCGTTCAGCCCTTCGCGCGTGTAATCCAGCTCGGTGCCATCGATATACGCCAGGCTCTTTGGATCGACGAATACGGTCACGCCGAAGCTCTCGAACACCTCGTCGCCCGCAGGCGGCTCGTCTGCAAATTCCAGCTTGTATGCCATGCCGGAGCAGCCCGTGGTGCGCACACCCAATTTGAGCCCCACGCCCTTGCCGCGTTTGGCAAGAAAGCTGCTCACATGCTGCGCTGCGCGCTCGGATAGCGTGACGGCCATTATTTACACTCCGTGCTTTTGCTTGTAATCCGCAACTGCGGCCTTGATCGCGTCCTCTGCCAGAATTGAGCAGTGGATTTTGACTGGCGGCAAAGCGAGTTCTTCGGCGATGGCCGTGTTCTTGATTTCCATGGCCTGATCCAGCGTCTTGCCCTTGATCCACTCTGTCACCAAAGACGAGGACGCAATCGCCGAACCGCAGCCGTAGGTCTTGAACTTGGCATCTTCAATCAAGCCATCCTTGCCGACCTTGATCTGCAATTTCATCACATCGCCACAGGCTGGCGCGCCGACCATGCCGGTGCCAATATCGTCATCGCCCGTGGTGAACGAGCCGACGTTGCGGGGATTTTCGTAGTGATCCAGAACTTTTTCGCTGTAAGACATAATATTCTCCCGAGTTTAGTGTGCAGCCCACTGCACGGTATTCAAATCCACCCCTTCTTTGAACATCTCCCACAAAGGCGAAAGTTCACGCAACTTGTCGATCTTGTCGTGCAAGAGTTTGATCGCGTAATCCACTTCGGCCTCAGTCGTAAACCGGCCAATGGAGAAACGGATGGAACTGTGCGCCAGCTCATCGCTGCGGCCCAACGCACGCAATACATACGACGGCTCAAGGCTGGCCGAAGTACAAGCCGAACCGCTTGATACCGCCAGATCCTTGATCGCCATAATCAGCGACTCGCCCTCGACAAAATTGAAGCTGACGTTGAGGTTATGCGGTACGCGTTGCTCCATGTGGCCATTCAGATGCACTTCTTCCATATCCGAAAAACCCGCATACAGGCGATCACGCAACATGCGGATGCGCTCGTTTTCAGTCGCCATTTCTTCTTTGGCAATGCGAAAAGCTTCGCCCATGCCAACGATCTGATGCGTTGCCAGTGTGCC
>JAYVLR010000094.1:0-2893 GCA_043759395.1 Thiobacillaceae bacterium | reverse complement strand
CCGTCGTGCCCGATCCGCAGAAGAAATCGGCGACGAGGTCACCTTCGTTGGACGAGGCGTTGATGATGCGTTCGAGGAGGGCTTCGGGTTTTTGGGTGGGATAGCCAAGACGTTCGGTTGAAGTATTGCCAACACGGCCGATGTCATCCCAAATAGTCGTTACGGGTTTACCTTTGGCTTCATCCAAATAGGTCTTCAAGCCGTCGAGTCGCGGGGTTCCGTCTTGTTTGGTGAGAACACGACCTTGTGCCCAAAGTTCTTCGAGCTTTTCAAGCGAATAGCCCCACGAGCGATGTGAAGGCGGTTTCGAACCGCGCCACTCAAATTGGCGACTGGGATTTGCAGACGAGAAAGTCATGTCGCGGCCAGTGTAGAGCCGCCCAGTCTCATCTTGCTTGTAGCGCCCAAGTTGCGCTTCGCCGTACTCAGTAAATTCCTCATTGAAGATGCAAGCACTGGATTTTGCTGCATAGAAAATAGTGTCCTGCGCGCGCACATAGCCTTTGGTAGCCATATTGTGAGCATTCGTACGCAGCCAGACGATTTCGTTTTGAAACTTGTCAGCGCCGAAAACTTCGTCGAGTGCGAGCCGCATGTAGCCACTCACCCGCCAATCGCAATGCACATAAATGCTCCCATCGTCCGCCAGCAAATCCCGCATCAGAATCAGCCGCTCGTAAATCATCGAGATGAACGAATCCGCCCCGCGCCCCCAGGTGTCGCGGTAGGCGATCTGCTCCAGCAGGTTGGCTTCCTTGTGGAAGGTCTCGCCGCCGATCTCGATGTCCATGCTGAAATCCGCGCCGACGTCGAACGGCGGATCGATGTAGATGAGCTTCAGGCCGCCCGCTTCCTCGATCTGCTGGCGCAAGCTCCCGGATTTGAGCGAACTCAGTATCAGCTTGTTGTCACCCCAGATCAGCTTGTTAGTCCAGCCCCGGTGCTGCCGTCCGCGCGAGTCGAACAGGTCGGACTGAATTTTGGTCTCGGCGCGCGGTTCGTCGATATGTTCGAGGCTTTGAAACGGCAGCACCGTGGTGCACACGTCGCGCGTCTTGCCGTTCCACACCAGCTCGACCTCGCGTTTGTCCTCGAACAGCACGAAGCGGTATTTCTCCGGCAGCGGCTGGTGGGTCTGGATGAGTTCAATCAGGTCGCGCTTTTCGGCGTCGGTCAGCTCGTAGGCAGGTTTGGTGGGGCGAGACATTGGGTGTATTGGCGCTTATTGGGCAGGATTGGCTAATCGTTTAGGGGGGTTCGCGTTTATCTAGTTGATTTTTATGGTGGATTTATTGGCGATTGGAGCAGGTTTACGCCAATCCGAGCCAATTTCATCCAATCGTATCCAATCCGGGTTCATGTGTTGCAAGTCGCCAGACAGCGGCTTTAGTGTTGCCCTCCGATACGAGCACATCGCTACGTCGGAGTTTTTGCAACAGGTATTTGATTTTGGTTTCTTTCTGCTTGTCGGTTAGTAAATCCGAGAGTTTCCCGCTGAGTAGCCGGGCAAAGTCGGTACGGCGACCTTCGCCTTTGGTCCTGAGGTAGTCCACGATCAAGTCGCAAAAATAGCGGTCGTCAAAGGCACGGTGGTGCAGATATTCTTCGACAGTGTCCGTGGCGAGCGCAACTTCGCTGGCAACGTGCAGGCGGCCTTTGCGACCTTCCACCAGATGCTGGCGGCGCAGACTCGGCAGCATGCCCTTGTCGGGTGTCTGGCCTTTTTGTATGGCGTCAAGCGCCAAAACCTCCGGCCATGCCAGATTGGTGTTGGTCAGCAAAATGCGGCTGTAATTTTCGTCCATGAAGCGTCCGGCCAGGCGCATGACTACTTCGCCAGGCTGGCTAAAGCTGTAATCCGGCAAGGGCATGTAACGGCTGCGTTGACCTTGGAACAGCACCGTGCGGATACCGAATCCCATAGTGTCCATCATGCGCAGATTAGCCATCGCCTCGGCCAGGAAACGATTACGGTAACGCTTGGGCGTGCGGTGCTGCAACACGTAGTCGAGCGGCTTGCCGTCGTAAAAATCGCCGCCGTTCTGGAATTCCAGACCCGACGCGCGCTCAATCACAACGATGCGTTCGCAGCGGCTGTAGTCCTGGTGCGCGATGCAGTTATGCAGTGCTTCGAGCACCATGCGTTCGTCGTATTTGCGGATTTCTATCGGGATGAGCTGGTTTGGTGGCAGCAGTGTAAGCGGCAGATTGCGGATGCGCTGGTAGAGGCGCGAGGTTTCGAGCAGGAACGGTGGATGAAAATGTTCGTAGGCGATTTCTTCGCCTTCGAGTTTCCAGGTGATTTCGGCGACGTGCGGGCTTAGATAATGCGTGCTCTGGGTTTTGCCCAGCAACAGCAAGGTGCCGCGCGGAATGCCGCCGTTGATGCTGAGCTTTGCGTTGGCGAGGAATTCTTCGTCGCTCCAGGCGCGCAGGGTCTCAGCGGGAATCCGGCCTTGATGCCGTGCGGCAAACACCTCGCGCGCCTTGGTAATCGCGTCGGGGTGCAGGTCGCTCACGCCCGCGCCTGCGCAGATCACTGCCGACCAGTCGGCGTTGGCACCCTGCGCGCGGATTTCATCCTGTTTGCTGATGCTGAGCGCCGCGAGACTTTCCCCGTTGCGGGCGTAGTAGTGCGCCTGCCAGCCGATGGGGATGCCGCGCGGCGCAGGCGGCACTTCGAGCAGCAGCACGCGACCTTGCGGCGTATTCAGTTCATGGATGTCGCGCAGAGTAGTGCTGGGGTCGGTGCCCTCGGCGATTTGGTGTTTGAGCTTGTGCAGTCGCTCACGGTCTTCGCGATAGTGCGTGCCGATGATCTGACGCGTCTTGTTGTCCACGCCGAAGACCAGCCAGCCCGCATCACGATCCCGCAGATTGGCTTCGTTGGCCA
>JAYVLR010000093.1:0-10295 GCA_043759395.1 Thiobacillaceae bacterium | reverse complement strand
GAGAAAACTGCTGGTCATCATCAATACGATGCTAAAAAACGATACGGCGTGGAACCCGAGAGTCGCCGTGCCAGACGCATGAATCAAGACAGTTGCTGTGCCCTTTTAGCCTTCAAAATTTTGAAAGGAGAAACATGTCTTTCCCAATAATGCAAAGTGGAAGCGGCACCGTGCTGGGGTTCTATGGACTCGGACCCATATATACCTGCACGCTCATTCAAAACCCTGAAGGCGTTGGACCCATAAAATATATGTTCATGCTGGTCGTCAATGAACGAGAGTCTAAAACGCCTACCTTTGTCGTTACCTGTGAGCACAACGAAATGCAAAGTGAATTGCTTGGCATGGCTGCGGGGTTTTCCGAGGAGGAGCGAAAAGAAATGGTTACTAATGCCCCGCCCGCTTACTTCTGTCTTTTTGATCGATCAGGAGACCATCGCATTATCGAGCCATTGAAGCGAATTCCAGATGCAGATGCTTTCCGAGTAAAAGCTCTAGCATTTGCTGCTTCGCAACTTGGCATTGCAGATGCACCCGTGCCTATCGAGTCGCTTGAAGCGGAATCAGGAACAGGGATGAGTAAAGACAAAAAACAATTATTACTGGTAGGTGGTGCGACCGCTATTGTTGTAGGTGCAGTTGCGATGTTTGCCTTTCTTCAGCAGCCAAAGACTTATGATGACTGCATCTTGGAAAACATGAAAGGTGCCTCAAGCAACATGGTCGCAAGAAGTATTCAGCGGGCTTGTAGAAATAAGTTTCCGGAGCCTGTGCCGCAAGGATTCACATTCGTTGATCCTGATGAAAACAAGCAGTCTGGTTTAGTGTTCGACGATCAAAAACAGAAGTAATGATCTGAGGTCATTGTTCAAGGCAGCCAGGATTTTTAGACAGGTCCGATGGGCCAAACAGGCAGCATGCATACCCTACAGTCACCACCGGTCTGGTTTTGACTTTCTCCCCTTTCAGTCCCGCCGAAGTCTGGGTCTGCCGGGCGGATCAGCGGCGAAGGTGCTTGAGGCTCGCTCTCATTAAATTATCAACAAAAGCGAGCCGAGTTCTTCGCCGCCCGCCCGGCAGATTCAGACTTCGGGAATTCGGGGATGGTGGGGCGGCCTTCTTTTTGGTTACTTTTTCTTGGCCGTGCAAGAAAAAGTAACTTGCCGCCGGGCAACCCCCGGCCAACGAAACTCAATCTACCTCGACTCATCAAACCCCCGGCCAACAACTCTTAACTTACCTCCCCCACCAATCGCTCCAAAGCCCGCATAATCGCCGAAGAATCCAGCTCCCCATCCCCCGCCCCCATCAACGCATTCATCTGCTGTGCAATCAGCGCTGCACCGGGCAGCGGAGTGTGGGTTTCCTGGGCGTTGTCGAGGACGATGGCCATGTCCTTGTGGTGCAGTTTGACCTTGAAGCCGGGTTTGTAATTGGCATCCAGCATGCGCTGGCCGTGGACTTCGAGGATGCGGCTGCCGGCGAATCCGCCCAATAAGGCTTCGCGCATTTTGGCGGCATCCACGCCGTTGCGGCGCGCCAGCAGAATGGCTTCGGCCACACCCTGGAAGGTCAAGCCGACGACAATCTGGTTGCAGCATTTCACCACTTGACCCGCACCCTGGCCGCCGACGTGGACGATGCTTTTGCCGAGCGATTCAAACAGGGGATGTACTTTTGCGTACACGGCGGCATCGCCGCCAACCATGATTGACAGCGTGCCGTCGCGCGCGCCGGTTTCGCCGCCGGATACCGGCGCATCGAGCATGTGGATGTCTTTTTTGGCCAGCGTGGCGGCGACGCGCCGCGTGGCGGCGGGTGAGATGGTGCTCATGTCTACGATGATATGGCCCGGCTTGGCGCCATGAATCAGGCCGCGCTCGCCCAAAATAATCTGCTCGACATCGGTGGTGTCAGACACCACGGTGAAGGTGATGTCGCATGCGGCGGCGACTTCGGCGGGGGTGCCTTTGCCCAGCGCGCCCGCGACCAGCATCGGTTCAAGCCGGTCAAAACGGCGGCCATACACAATCAGTTTGTGCCCGGCGTGCATCAGGTTTTCCGCCATTGGGCGCCCCATGATGCCGCTGCCTATGAACCCTATATTCATGATGCCCTGCCTTTCATTACTTATTGAGACGGCCACTAAACAGTTTGAACACAGCGGCAAGCATACAGCCAGTCGCCCCTTCAATTGACGACGGGGCACCGTCTCAATAAGCGCCTGTTTAAATTGGCTATTGATCCGGCCACACGGGAATCTGACAGCACTGCCGTAGCGGACGAACCACCACTCAATTTGAAAACCGTATTAATGGCCGGATCAATATTATGCGCAGTCAGTCGCGTCCGTTATCGTCCGCCGCCCCGGTAAATTCTAGCCATGTCCGAACAGGAACCCTAGCCAGAGGGGTAGGGTAAGCAATCCGGCGAGTGTTGACCAGCCCATAATTAATCCAGCCAGCCGGGTGTCGAGTCCGAAGCGGTCGGCCAGCGCGATGACCATGACCATTGTCGGCATTGCGCTGAGTAGTACCGCAGCATAACCCGCTTCATTGAATTCGCCGGGCCATGCTTGTGCCAAAGCCAGTGCCGCAAGCGGCATGAGTAACAGTTTGATGAGCAGGGCGATGCCTACAGCTCGTTGCGGGCGCAAGTCTTGCCACGGAATGGTGAGGCCAAGTACAAATAGCATCAGCGGTATGGTCGGATTACCGGCCCAGCGCGCGGCATCGATCAGCGGAGTCAAAGGCAAGCCGGACCATTGAACGCCGATGCCTGCGACGAAGCCCCACACTGGCGGCAGCTTCAACCAGATCGTCAGAAAATTCGTACGTTCCTGGTGTTCGCCGTAACGAAATGCAATCCACACGCCGACCGACCATACCAAGGGCGTGGCTGCGAGCATATCGGCAAAAAACGGATAGCGTGCGCCCCGCTCGCCAAAAACAGTGGTGAGAAACGGGTAGCCAAAAAATAGCACATTGCCAAACCCCGATGCCAATATCACCGACCCGCGTGCAGGGCGACTGAGGCCGTTGCCTAACGGGGTGGCAGCCAGAAGCGCCGCAGTGAGCGCTAACCCCAACAGCGTGGCCAGCCCCAGCACAAAGGGGATTTGCAGTATGTGAATGTCGATAGCGGCGGACGCGCTTGCGGCGAAAAAAAGCATGGGGGCGAAGAAGTTCAGCACCAACCGATTGATTTCTGCGCGCAGACTCGAAGCCGACACGGCATGATGCCAGCGCGGCCAGATTGCACCGGCAGCAATCAGGAGCGCCAACGGCAGCAGGGTTTTAAGTAGAAGGGCTTCTGCAAGCTCGGGAGACATGTGCGGCGGATGAGCGGATGGGTTCCGTCATCATAAAGCCCCTGTGTTGTGTCAGCACAGCAGGTGCTGTGCTGTGCGCAGATTCAGCTCAGGTTTTTGCCGCATCCATGCGGTGCGGGGGAAGAGACTCCAGCCAGGACTTGATCCGTGCCGCATCGCCAATACGGCTGTATTTGCCCACGGCATCAAGCAGCACGATGATCACGTTTTTTTCTGCGACCCGCGCCTGCATCACCAGACAATGACCCGCTTCGTTGATAAAGCCGGTTTTGGATAGGCCGATCTGCCAGTCATTTTCGCGTGTCAGGCGGTTGGTGTTATTGAATGCGACCGCACGGTAATACACGCGGGATTTGTGATGCCGCTGCTTCAGGACGACGCGCTGCGTGCCCAGGGTATAGCTGCCACTGGAACTGATATTGCGAATTTCGGGGTAATTCCGGTACGCATAATTCGCCAGACGGGCAAGGTCAGTTGCGGTTGAGCGATTGGAGCTGTCAAGGCCGGTAGGTTCTACATAGACAGTGCTATACATGCCCAGCTGCTGCGCTTTGCGGTTCATCATCTCGACAAAACGCGGCACGCCGCCGGGATAGCTCCGTCCCAATGCATGCGCGGCGCGGTTGTCAGAGGCGATCAAAGCCAGGTGAAGTAATTGCGCGCGCGTGTAAGCCGATCCGACTGCCAGACGCGACCCCGTGCCTTTAAGCACATCCTGGTCCTGTGAGCTGATGGTGATGCGGCCATCCATATCCTGTGCCGCATCTAAAACCAGTACGGCGGTCATCAATTTGGTGATTGATGCAATCGGTGTCTGCATCTGGGCGTTTTTGGCGAGCAGCGGCACCCCGCTTTCCTGGTCGAATACCAGCACGGACTGGGAATGCAGTTCAAACGGCGCATCGGCAAGGCCGGCTGGCGGCAGGGAATGCGGCTGTGTGATTCGATCAACCGGACGGTCGTCCGGACTCCCGCTCCAGCGCAGCTCGTTTTGCGGGTCAGCAGCCCACAATAGAGAGACTGCAAGCAGCAAGGCAAAACCGGTAATGAGGCGTTTCATAAAAAATATCACTTTCTGGCTGTGCCCGAGTGGACTATCAAACAAGAACGGCAAAACCTACGCAAACTTTAAAACAACAGTTTGAGCGCTCACTCAGCGCTACCCAGTACTTATATTCAAAACCCGATTGACGGTTTAAGTGGATTCATTATATATAGCAATGAGATGGAAGCGATACTGAATATTTTACTAAAAAGATCCGGGCTAATGCATTGTCCCTGCGCGCCGGGCGTGGTGACCGAGGTGCTTGAGCGGGTCTCAAATGTCACGCCACCCGACCCGGAGTTGGGTGGCGATACGCTGTTTGATCCGGTTCTGGCGGTTCGTTTACGTCATTTTCAGGCAGCCGCCGACTCGTCAGCGGCGCTAGCCGACCCCGCGCCACTCTTACGCGCCATGCTGTTGACCGCGCCGGTCGCCGAGGGCGTGCATCTGGCGCACTATGCCGAGCGCTGGCGTACGTCGTTAAAAGTTGCGGTTCTGACCCGCGCTTTGGCCGAACGTTCGGGGCTGGTCACCACTGACTTAGCCTGGCTCGCTGGTTTGACACACAACCTGGCGGCCTATTTGCCCCCACTCGCTTCCGCACAGATGGAGACTTCGATTGACGCTGCGGAGGCTGAAACGTCAGCGGCCTGGTTAACCGGACTGGACGAAGATGGCTGGCTAGCGGATGCGGCGCGTTATCACGCACTGCCTTTGCACCGTAGCAAAACGGCTCATCCGCTCATCCGGATGGTTCAGCTGGCTTATGTGCTGGCAACGCGCCCACAAGCCGTTGATAGCGTTGATGTGCGCGTCGCCTTGACGGCACTGGGGATTGGCGCGGCTGAAGGGATCAGCCTGCTAAGTGAAGCTCATACCGAGGTGCAAAGACTCGCCCAGCGGTTTGGTCTGGCCGATGCACAATTACACAGTCAGGTGTCCAGTTATTCCCGACTTGCGCGCACGTATGCCAGCCAGGCCGCGCGATCGGAGATCCATACTTATCTGTCCAGTGCCAATCAAGTTATCCCCTTGCAGCAAGCCTTGCAAGGCTTGCTGCGGATATTGTTTGGCATTGAACGAATCTGTCTGTTTGTGCCGCAGGCGAATGGCACGCTGAAAGTGTCGCCCGTGTTTGATCCGCCAGCGGCGCTAACGCGCCTTGTGATTGCACAGGACGACGGCCACTCGGTGCTATCACTTGCGTTAACACAGGGACAAGCGCTGCATTTTGATGGGTGCGAAACGGAGTTTTCGGTAATGGATGCGCAAATCGCACGCGTGCTGGGTGTCGACAGCTATCTGTGCCAGCCGGTCACCATTGGCAACCTGCAACCCGCATTGCTGCTGTGCGGGGACATGCCGCACAGCAATAGTCAGCTGTGGCGTGATTTTGTGACCGAGTGGGCTGCGGCGCATGTGCGTCTGAATGCGCCTGTGCAGAGCAGTCCGGCTCCCGTTGACATTGCGCAATCCGATACGGTATTGCATGACCGTGTGCGGCGCGCAATACATGAGGTTGCCAACCCGCTCACCATCATGCGCAACTATGTGAACCTGCTCTCGGCGCGGCCCGGAACCGATACTTCAGTGCAACGCGACCTGACGATCATCAGCGAAGAAATCGAGCGCGTTGCCCGGATTATGCGCGGCATTACCACCACGGACGACAGCACCGTAGCCACCAGCGCCGAGTTGACCTCGGTAAATACCCTGATATCGGAGCTGGTACGCATGACGCTGGGCACGCTGCTCACGCCAAACAAAATCAGTGTGCAAATTGACCTGAATCCCGAAGTGCAGCCGATGCCGCTGCACAAGGATCAACTCAAACAAGTGCTGTTCAATCTGGCTAAAAATGCGGTTGAAGCCATGACCCAGGGTGGCCATCTCAGCTTCAGTACGCGGCTCGTGAATACTGACGGCAAGCCGCAGGTGGAAATTGAAGTAGCCGACACCGGCTCGGGGCTGCCCGCGCATATCCGGAACAAACCATTTGAAACCATCGGGTCGCAAAAAGGCGGCGACCACGCCGGACTCGGGCTGCCAATCAGCCGCAAACTCATCACACACATGGGTGGAAGTATCGACTACGAAACCAGCAGTCTGGGCACGCGTTTTCTGATTCGCCTGCCTAATCCGTACGCTGCAGGACGGCAACCGCCGTCCGTAACGCAATATGGGGCTGCCTTTTGAGGCGACACAATGAACCCGCTTAACGATTGCGCGCCACCCGGCGCACCAGGATATAAAAACAGGCACGCTTTGATTTGCCCGATAAAGCTTAAAAGAGTCAAAAAAACATAAAGTGGAGAACGATATGACCGAGGACATTCATCAAAAACCAGGTGCTACAGTGAGTAGTCTCGCCATTCGCCCCCGGATTCTGGTGGTGGATGATGAGCCCTTGATTCTGGAAGGTCTGACCCGGCTGTTGAGCGCCCGCGATTATGAAGTTGTCCCCGCGAATGGCGGCTGCGATGCCTTGATTGCAATCGGCAAACAGCAATTCGATCTCATCCTGCTCGATCTCAGCATGCCCGACCTGAACGGCAACGAGGTATTGCGCTTTGTTGCAGATCGCGGGGTGGATACGCCGATCATTGTGGTGTCCGGCGAAAGCTCGATTGATGCTGCGATCCGTGCGATCCGCGCGGGCGCAAGCGACTTTGTCCGCAAGCCCTACGAGCCCGATGAGTTGCTGCGCCGCATTGACAATACGCTGGCACGCTGCCGTCTGGAAAAAGAAAACAACCACATTTTGCAACGCCTGCAACAGTCCGAAAAATGGCATCGCTTCCTGGTCAACAATTCGCCGGATTTTATCTATACCCTCGATCCGGAAGGCCACTTCACTTTCGTCAACGACCGCATCGAGAGCCTGACCGGCTACCCGCGCGATGACCTGATCGGACAGCACTACAGCATGCTGATTCATGAGGATGATGTGCCTCGAATGGATCACGTATTCAACGAACGCCGGGCGGGCGACCGCTGCGCACGCAATATCGAGTTGCGCCTGAAATGCAACATGGGGCTGGGTCGTCCGCGCCTGATGAATGGCCGCTGCAAGTCGGTTGAGCTGACCGCGACCGGCATGTACGAAAACGACGAAAACCCGTTTGAGAAGCGCTTTATCGGCAGCTACGGCGTAATCAAGGATATTTCAGGCCGCAAGCAAGCCGAAGAAACGGTCCACTATCAGACCTACCATGACCTCCTGACCGGCTTGCCCAACCGCGCCTTGTTCCGTAACCACCTCGCCTTGATGTTGTCGCAGAACAAACGCAATCAACATACCCTCGCGGTGTTGAGCCTCGATCTGGATCATTTCAAAATCATCAATGACTCGCTGGGACACGGCATCGGCGACGAATTGTTGCTCGCCATCGGCACGCGCCTGCGACAGTGTCTGCGCGAAGGCGACACCCTCGCTCGCCTGGGTGGCGATGAGTTCGCCATCTTGCTGCCTTCATTGCTTGGGCGAGGCGACATTGAACACATCGGCCGCAAAATCATTCAGGTCTTGAGCAAGCCCGTCTACATCAAAGGTCACGAAATTTATGTCTCGGTGAGTATTGGCGCGTGCGTGGCACCAGACGATGGCGAGTTGGTCGATGGCTTGATTCGCCAAGCCGAAATCGCCATGTATCAAGCTAAAACCCAGGGCCGCAGCCGCCTGCAATTCTGGGAAAGCGGTATGCAGACACCCTATTCCGAACGCATGCAAACCGAAGCCGATTTGCGCCGCGCGCTGGCTCGTAACGAATTCGTTTTGTTCTACCAGCCGCAGGTCAATATCGCGACCGGTGAAATCAAGGGTTTTGAGGCGTTGTTGCGCTGGTGGCATCCGCAGCGCGGGCTGCTTACTCCGGCGGACTTCATCCCCATCGCCGAAGAATCTGGCGTTATCGTACCGATCGGCGATTGGGTACTGCGTCAGGCCAGCGCGCAAATGGCTGAATGGCGCAAAGCCGGGTTTCCGCCAGTACGGCTTTCGGTCAATATTTCTGCCCGGCAACTCGAAAACCCGGATTTTGTCGATAGCGTCATGCGCGCCATTCAAGTCTACTCGCTGGACGGCCATCAGATGGAACTCGAAATCACCGAAAGTCTCTTGATGCGCGATCTCGAAGCGAACGCCATCAAACTCGGACGTTTGTCTGCCACCGGTATCCGCATCGCTATTGACGACTTCGGTACTGGCTATAGCTCGTTCAAATATCTGTCGCGTTTTCCCATCCACACGCTCAAAATCGACCAGTCCTTCATCCAGGAACTCGACCGTGAGGAAAATATTTCCATCGTCAATGCCATGGTCGGCATGGGGCGCGGCATGAATCTCAATGTCGTCGCGGAAGGCGTAGAAACCCGTGCCCAGTTAAGCCAACTCCAGCAAATCAATTGCCACGAAATGCAAGGGTATTACTACAGCGCGCCTATCTCCAGCCACGAAGCCACCTTGATGCTTGCGCACCCCTTCCGTGGATTCAGCCACGACGTACAGGCAGCAACAGCTTAAGGGATAGAGGCTGAGGAAAATCGGTTTTAAATCCACCGGTTTTAAGTTCGTACTGCGGATTTGAAACTGGTGGCCAGGAGTGGAATCGAACCACCGACACGCGGATTTTCAATCCGCTGCTCTACCGACTGAGCTACCTGGCCATTGACCGGTTTGAGGGGTAATTATGCATTTCGACCCGGTCGAAAGAGCGCGCATTTAACCGCACTTGGGCGGTTAAGTCAAACAAAGTGGCACCGCACTTAGGTGCTTAAATCAAGCAGGATGGCACCGCACTTGGGCGCTTAAATCAAGCCAGACGGCATCAGTTGCCCAATAAAAAACCCCGCCGAAGCGGGGTTCTCTGGTCTGGTTGAGCGTTTTAGAAACCGCCCATACCGCCCATACCACCCATGTCACCACCGCCCATTGGCATAGACGGTTTGTCGTCCGGCAGGTCGGTGACCATGCAGTCGGTGGTCAGCATCAGGCTGGCAATCGACGCGGCATTTTGCAGCGCAACGCGCGTGACCTTGGTGGGATCCAGCACGCCCATCGCCACCATGTCGCCGTATTCGCCGTTACCCGCGTTGTAGCCAAAGTTACCTTTGCCTTCGAGCACTTTGTTGACGACAACCGAGGCTTCTTCGCCGCAATTCTTGACGATCTGGCGCAACGGCTCTTCGATGGCACGCAGAACGATTTTCACGCCTGCATCCTGGTCGTGATTGTCGCCTTTGACCGCAGCGGCAGCCGCTTTAGCGCGCAGCAGTGCAACACCGCCGCCGGGCACGATGCCTTCTTCAACCGCAGCGCGGGTGGCGTGCAGCGCGTCTTCGACGCGGGCTTTTTTCTCTTTCATTTCGACTTCGGTCGATGCGCCGACCTTGATGATCGCGACGCCGCCAGCGAGTTTGGCTTTACGCTCTTGTAGCTTTTCCTTGTCGTAGTCGGACGTTGCTTCGTCGATCTGCTTGTTGATCATGCCGATACGGCCCTTGATCGATTCGGCATCGCCAGCACCATCAATAATCGTGGTGTTTTCCTTGCCGATTTCAACGCGTTTGGCACGACCCAAATCAGTTAGCTGCGCTTTTTCCAGCGACAGCCCCACTTCTTCAGCAATTACGGTGCCGCCGGTCAGGATCGCCATGTCTTCGAGCATCGCCTTGCGACGGTCGCCAAAGCCCGGTGCCTTGACGGCGCAGGTTTTGAGGATGCCACGGATGTTGTTCACCACTAGCGTAGCCAGCGCTTCGCCATCGACATCTTCCGAGACGATCATCAGCGGTTTGCCAGCCTTGGCAACTTGCTCCAGCACCGGCAGCAGGTCGCGGATGTTGGAGACTTTTTTGTCGTACAGCAGGATGAACGGATCTTCGAGGATCGCCATCTGCTTGTCGGGATTGTTGATGAAG
>JAYVLR010000092.1:0-5368 GCA_043759395.1 Thiobacillaceae bacterium | reverse complement strand
TGTTGACAGCGGGCTGCTCCAGCACGCCCTCTGTCACGCAAAAGAAAACGCCGACAGTCGCTTCCGCAGCAAAAAGCGGCGGTTATTACCTGGATGACGGGCCGGACGCAAACCCGCCGGCCAACCTGAACGATGTGCCCGATGCCGTTCCGCGCCGTGAGCCGCTGCACCGTTTTGCCAATCGCAGCTATGTCGCACTGGGCAACACGTATACCCCCGATACAGAAATCAGATCCTATCAGAAGGAGGGTGTTGCTTCGTGGTATGGCAAACGCTTTCACGGCAATAAAACAGCATCCGGCGAGGCCTACGACATGTACGGTATGACCGCAGCCCACCGTACCTTGCCGATTCCAAGTTACGCCCGCGTGACCTCGATGAGCAATGGGAAATCAGTGGTGGTGCGCATCAATGATCGGGGGCCGTTCAGCAAGGATCGGCTGATTGATCTTTCTTACACGGCTGCGCACAAGCTGGGGTATGTGGGGGCGGGCAGTACGCGCGTACGCGTCGAGAGCATTGATCCGTCGCAATACGATGTCGGTGGCGCACCCCTGCAGCCGGGAATTTATCTGCAACTGGGCGCGTTCAGCGATGTCGGTAATGCACACAAGCTGCTGCAAAAAGTACAGGCTAATATTGAATCCTCCAGCCCGGCGGCGCATGTGGTGCTGGCAGGCACGCTGCACCGCGTCACCTTGGGACCTTATCCCGGCGATGTGGATGCGGAGAGCGGGATTGCGCAGATCAAGGAACGTCTTGGCATGGTCTCAGTCAAGCTGGTTCGATAGCGTTGGGTCTTAACCGGTTTTGAAAGTTAAAGAATGAAATTTTTGTTGTGCCTCTGCTTGCTGTTGTCGCCGTTGTTCGTGTCTGCCGCAGGCACCGCACCCAGGCTTTCTGCCCGTGCCTGGATCGTGGTGGATCAGGCCAGCGGCAAGGAGCTGGCCGCGCAAAATGCCGACGTTCAACTGGCGCCCGCTTCGCTCACCAAAATGATGACGGCGTATCTGTTGCTCGCTGATCTGCGCAATAAAAAACTGGCCTTGGGCAACACGCTGAGTGTGCCTGCCAGCGCACTGAAAATGGAGGGTGCCACTGCTTTCCTGAGCGCGGGCGAGGCGGTCAGCGTCGATACTTTATTGCAGGGCATGCTGGTGCAGTCGGCCAGCGATGCTACGCAAACCCTGGTCGAGGCGGCATCCGGGTCGGCTGAAGTTTTTGTCGAACGGATGAACCGGGAAGCCGCGCGGCTGGGCATGACGCGCACCCGGTTCACCAATGTGGCTGGCCTCGACGAACCCGGCCATACCTCGACTGCGCGCGATCTGGCGATGCTCGCCCGCGCCCTGCAAACCCGCTTCCCTGAATATCAAAAATATTTTATGCAGAAAGAGTTTGTGCATAAGGGGATCACGTTCTACAACCGCAATCGCCTGCTGTGGCTGGATGGTGGCGTGGATGGATTGAAAACGGGTCACACCGCGCGCGCGGGCTATTGCCTGGCCGCATCAGCACGACGCGGCGATCAGCGGCGGATTGCGGTGGTGCTGGGCGCAGCCACGGATAGCCAGCGAGTGCAGGGCGCGCTTGGCTTGCTCAATTTTGGTTTTGAGAATTACGACAGCGTCCGGCTGTACCGGGCCCGGCAGCCGATCAAAACCATCAAGCTGTATCGCGGCGTGCGCGATGCAGTGAGCCTCGGGTTCGAGCAGGATTTTTATCTTCTGATTCCAAGAGGTGCAGCGCCACGCCTGGCGGCGCAGGTGTTAACGCAGCAGCCGGTAGTTGCACCGATCCAGAAAGGGCAGGCGCTCGGGTCGCTGCGCCTGAGTCTGGATGGAAAACCGCTGGGTGAATACCCATTGCACGCGCTGCACGATGTTGGCATCGCAGGCGTGCTGGGGCGCGGCTGGGATTCGATCAAGCTTCTGTTCGCAAAATGACGGTCTACCTGAACGGCGCTTATTTGCCGCTGGCCGACGCCCGCATTCCGGTGCTGGATCGGGGCTTTATTTTTGGCGACGGCGTGTATGAATTTATTCCGGTGTATTCCAGAAAACCATTTCGGCTTGATCAACATTTAGGCCGCTTGCAGGCCAGCCTGGACGGGATTCGCCTGGCCAACCCGCATGATTTGCGTGGCTGGCGCGAGCGGATCGAGATGCTGATTGATGCGCAGGACTTTGCGGATCAGGCGGTGTACATCCAGGTGACGCGCGGCACGCCGGGTGAATCACAGCCGCTGCGTGATGCGGCGTTTCCGGCAGATGCCGCGCCAACAGTATTCATGATGTCGAACCCGCTGCTTACGCCGACGGCGGAAACCAAGGCGGCGGGCGTGTGCGCGACCAGCGCGCCGGACAATCGCTGGCTGCGCTGCGACATCAAGGCCATCTCGCTGCTGCCAAACGTGCTGTTGCGGCAGAGGGCAGTCGATGCGGATTGTGCCGAGACGATTTTGTTGCGTGACGGATTTTTGACCGAAGGCACGGCGAGTACTATTTTTGTAGTGAAAGCGGGCGTGGTGCTGGCGCCTCCAGCGTCGCATTTGATGTTGCCCGGCATCACCTATGAGGTGGTGCTGGAACTGGCGGCGCGGCACGGCATCCCGCTTCAGGTTCGTCCGGTCAGCGAGGCCGAAGTGCGCGCAGCGGACGAGTTATGGATGGCCTCGTCGCCAAAGGAAATATTGGCGATTACCCGGCTCGATGGCCAGGCCGTGGGTGACGGCAGACCGGGCCCGGTTGCCGTGCAGATGGACGCGTTTTATCAAAAGTACAAAGCCGAGGTGATGCGCAAATGAGTGAAGAGACCCTGCTGGAATTCCCGACCGACTTCCCGGTAAAAATCATGGGCGAAAAGCGTGAGGGCTTTACCCATGCCATGATCACCCTGGTGCAGCGCCACGCGCCGGATTTCAACGCCGAGACGGTCGAACTGCGCGCGTCCAGCAGCGGCAAATACCTCAGCGTCACCTGCACCATCTACGCCACGTCCAAAGCGCAACTGGACGCCCTGTACCGGGAAATCACCGCGCATCCGTGGGTGAACATGGCGTTGTGAAAAGCCAGTTGCAAGATGCAAGTTGCAAGATGCAAGCAGGTGTGCGGGATGGCACCGGGATTTGCATTCGGTATCTGGGGCGGGTCGAGTTTGATCCGACCTGGCGCGCGATGCAGGCCTTTACTGCCGCACGCACGCCGGACACGCCGGATGAGCTCTGGCTGCTGGAACATCCGCCGGTCTATACCCAGGGACAGGCGGGCAAAGCCGAGCACCTGTTGCGCGATACTGATATTCCCGTCATCCCTATCGACCGTGGAGGACAAATCACCTATCACGGTCCCGGCCAGATCGTCGCTTATGTGCTGGTCGATTTGCGGCGGCGTGCTTATGGCATCCGCGCACTGGTGACACGCCTGGAGCAGGCGGTAATCGATGTGCTGGCGGTTCAGGGCATTACCGCCGGGCGCATGAATGGCGCGCCCGGCGTGTATGTCAACGGCGCGAAAATCGCAGCACTCGGTCTGCGGGTCAAACAGGCTTGCACCTATCACGGCCTGGCGCTGAACGTGGACATGGACATGCGCCCGTTCGCCGCGATCAACCCCTGTGGTTGTCCCGGCCTGGCCGTGACCGATTGCCGCTCGCTGGGTCTGGATGTATCGGTTACAGAGATGGAGCAGGCACTCGCTTCAGCGTTACAAAATTCGATTTATTGACCCGGCCACTAAACAGTTCACAAATTGAGTGGTGGTTTGTCCGCTACGGCTGTCTCGTCAGATTCCCGTGTGGCCGGATCAATAAGCAATTTAAGCAGGCGGTTATTGAGACGGCTTCCACCCTCAATCGAAGGCACGGATGACTGTACGCTGCTACGCGCTTTACCGCGTCTCTTGCCTCATCAAGCTCCCCCCTCAATCGAAGGCACGGATGACTGTACGCTGCTACTTTGTCCCAACTGTTTAATGGCCGTCTCAATAACCCGGCTCCCGCACCGCAGGGATACCCGTAACCAGTCGCACCAACTCGGCTTGTCGGCCGGTCTGGGTTTTTTCGAATACCGAACGTAACTGGCTTTTTACGGTGGGCACTTTAAGGTCGTTTTCCAGCGCATAGCCTTCAAGCGTTTTACCCGAAGCCAGCGCCCGGACCAGCCGCGCTTCTGCTGCGGTCAGACCAAATAATTGCATCAGTTGCTGCGCGGTGGCCATCCGCCGATGATCCAGCGGCAACACCAGGCACAACACGCCCTCGGGTTCGCCTGCGGTGGAAAATCCGCCGCGTTTTGGCAAGGGGGTCAGCGTGACGCTGTAGCGCTCGTCGGGTCGAACGCTGTTATTGAGTAACAGGTTGGCAGGGCGGCCAGTCTTGACGATGGCACCCAGAATGTCAGCCCACGGTTTTTCCTGAACCCCGTTGGCGCAAGCCAGCACGCCATGATGTATCCGCAACACGTCCGCAGCTTTCAGCAGTGCTTCGCCACTGCGGTTGCAATACAGGAGCCGCCCTACCTGGCTAACAGCGATCACCGCCAACGACATAGCATCCTGCCCGGCGGTGGCAAGTTCACCTGTTTTGCTTGTCGCCTGGGTGTGATCCATCAGGCGCAGAGAGCGGTTGAAATGGGGCATCAGGCGCGCCAGGCAGGCTTCCTGCTCGGGTGTGTAGCGCCCCCGTTCCGGGCCCCGCATCAGGCCGAGGACGAAATCGGTTGTGTCGGTGCGCACCAGGCAGCCGCCCATAACGTAGCGCAAGCCATATTGCAGCCAGAAATCCTGATAAAACTCGCTTTTGGAAATGAACTTGTCGTCGAAATAGTGAGGGCAGGCGATGACCACGCCCTGCCCGGACTGCGAAGCCAGCTCGCGGCGCGGGTCTATCGATCCGTAATGGCGGTCATACAGATCCACGCCGTCGTTCCACGATGCATCGACCACCCCCAGAGTGACGGCCTGTTTCTGGTTGTTCCAGCCAAGCAGGTGAAAGGTGTCGGCTTCCACCTGATTGGCCAGGCTGCGCATCGTCTCTTGCCACAACGCCGGATCAAGCGCCGATTCGTAGATCAACCCTACCAGATGATCGAAGTCTTCTTCCTTCATCACGCCTCCTGTTTAGGGTTATCGCGCTATGACTATGGATCAACCGTAAATCTAGCCTTCCTTCCGGGGAAAGCGAGCGGCTCCGATCAGTTTTTTTTATTTCATCCGGATGGATGATGGCAATTCCCCACGCGTTGCCTAACATTCACTTCACATTCTGCGTCTGGTCGGGCGGGTCATTGCCCGCGCAGGGTGTCTAACCCTTTGCAAGGAGCACATCATGCAAACCACTGACTTCCTCGTCCATATCGACGAGACCCTTG
>JAYVLR010000091.1:0-8142 GCA_043759395.1 Thiobacillaceae bacterium | reverse complement strand
GCATCAAATCAGTTTGCCCAGCACATAGCCAATCACAATGCCGATAATCAGGGCGACCGTCAGCCCGCGATAGGTCAGCACGTCCCTGGAATAGCCGCGCCGGATCGCAATAAACGACACCAGATACCCCACCGCATTCAGCAGCCAGACGAAGCCGATCGACAGCACCTTCACTATCAACGGGCCAATAATGGGCACCAGCGTAATCACCCCCAACAGCCACGCAAACGCGTGCGACAACACCCCCACTACAATCACGCCGCCTGCGATGACCCGGCTGTCCACGTTAAAGTGGTAGGCAAGCCCGACCAAAGCGCAAATCAGCATCCATAGCGGCAGCATCAGCTTCCAGTTGCGCCACCATACCGGGGCGGAAACTTGCTCTATGGCGGATTGCGTGGGTGTGTCAGCGGGAGGCAAATTGGGTTCGTCCATGGATTCTAGATGCAGTAATAACAATACATCGCGTTGATTGGAAACTCGTGTCTCGCCGATACATCATGGGCGCTGCGATCATGCCCAAACCAGCGTGCGCTCAGTGTGTATCGGTGAAGGCCAGGCCAAGCTCTTTAGCCGCGCTGTGTAATCTGATATCACGCGTCCATAGCACAGTACTGGCCGCAATGGCGGTTGCTGCGAGCAAATGCACGTCGATATAGCCAATGCCTCGCCCCATCAGTTTTCGCTGTTCAATGAAGAACAGTATTTCGTGTTCCTCAAGCGTTTGGATGCACGGGAGTCCGGCAAGCAAACCCAGAACCGTATTTCGATCCTTCAGGTTGCCGCAAGCCAGTTCGCCGATGATGAATGGATGAATGGTGACTTCGTTTCTTTGCAGCGCCTGGGTCAGTAAAGGTTGTCCCGTACGCAGATGGTCAATCCAGACTGATGTGTCAACCAGGATCATTGTTCAGTTTCGCGTCGTCGGGCAATGTCTTGCAACTGTTTTTGCGTGCCACCCAGCAATGCCAGGCGACGGGCACTTTCGCGCTGGATCAAGGCATTGAGCGCTTCCCTTAACACCACACTACGCTCCGTTTGGCCGAGCAGGCGCTGTGCTTGATCCAGCAAAACATCATCCAGATTTACAGTCGTACGCATCTCAAAAATCTCCTGTCAAACCAACATGCATCAAATATAGCATCAATTGATGGCGCATGGGTCACGCCCTACCCCCGCCCCACTTCAATCACGTTCTGCACATGTTGCAGCCGCACCAGCAGTTTCGATAACTGCTGCAATTCCTTGATGCGCACAGTGATCTGCATGTTGGCGTATTCGCCGTGCGACTCGGTGTTGACGCGCAGTACGTCGAGTTTGTCTTTGGCGATGACGCCGGAAATGTCGCGTAGCAGACCCTGGCGGTCAAAGGCTTTGAGGCGGATGTCGATTTCGAACGCAGCACCCGCCTCGGTCACCCACTCGGCGGGCAGGATGCGGGCGGGGTTGCTGCGTTTGAGCGCGGCGCAATCGGCGCGGTGGACGGTCACGCCACGGCTCACGGTGGTGTAGGCCAGCAGCGCGTCGGGCGGCTGGGGTTTGCAGCAGCGCGCCATCGTCAGCGGCACGTCGCCGAGGCCGGGGATGAATACCGGGTTGGCCGATGATTTGGGACGGCTCTTCGGCTTGACGGTGGGCGCGAGCGCAGGAGCGGTCTTGCCCGGTTCGTGCAAGGCGTTAATCAAGTCACGCTGACCAATGTCGCCGCGCCCCAGTGCCGCCAGAAATTCTTCGACCTTGTTGAACTTGAGCCGTTGCGCCAGCTTGTCCTGATTGATATCGCTCAAACCCAGTCGCTTGAGTTCTTTTTCCAGCAGGGATTTGCCGAGGCCCAGCTGCTCGCCGACATCCCGCTGGCGAAACCAGGCGCGCACCTTGGAACGCGCGCGATGCGTGGCGAGATAGCCGAGTGCGGGATTAAGCCAGTCGCGGCTGGGCGCGCCTTCTTTGACCGTGACGATTTCGACACGCTGGCCGTTTTCCAGGGGCGTGCTCAAGCTCACCATCGCGCCGTTGACCTTTGCGCCCCGGCAGCGATGGCCCAGATCGGTGTGCAGCGCATAGGCAAAGTCCACCGGTGTCGCGCCGCGATCCAGCGCAATCACCCGGCCTTGCGGTGTCAGCACATAGACCAGGTCGTGGAACAGCTCGGTCTTGAACTGCTCGGTGAATTCGCTGCTGTCGGCAACGTCGTCCTTCCATTCCAGAATGCGCCTGAGCCAGGCGATTTTTTCCTCGTACTGTGGCGACTGCTTGCCGCCTTCCTTGTAGCGCCAGTGCGCCGCCACGCCCAGCTCGGCGTGGCCATGCATATCGAAAGTGCGTATCTGCACTTCCAGCGCATGCGCGTTGGGGCCGATCACCGCCGTGTGCAGCGAGCGGTAGTCGTTGCCTTTGGGCTGGGCGATGTAGTCGTCAAACTCGCTGGGGATCGGTTGCCACAGGTTATGCACCAGCCCCAGCACGGTGTAGCAATCGATTTCGTTTTTGACCAGCACCCGCACTGCGCGGATGTCGTACAACTGGTCGAACGGCAGATGCTTGCGGCGCATTTTGTTGACGATGCTGGCGATGTGTTTGGGGCGGCCCGTGACTTCGCCGGCAATGCCGTGCAGCGCCATCTCGGACTCAAGCAGTGTGATGATGTCCTTGATATAGGTCTCGCGGTCTGCGCGTTTTTCGTCGAGCTGGGTAGCAATGGTTTTGTAGGTATCGGGTTCGAGATAGCGAAACGCCCAGTCCTCCATTTCCCATTTGATCTGCCATACGCCAAGACGATTCGCCAGCGGTGAAAACAGCTCGCGCGCCTGTTGTCCCAGCGCCTGCCGCGTCGCCGCGTCCGAGGCTGCGGCGCAACGCAGGGCATGGGTGCGCTCAGCCAGCTTGATCAGCACCACGCGAATGTCTTCGACCATCGCCAGCACCATTTGCCGCAGCGCTTCGAGATGCGCGTGCGGCTCGATACCCTTGTCGGTGGAACTGGTCGCCAGGGTTTCGATGCGCGCCATCGCCGCTACGCCTTGCGCGAGTTTTGCGGCGCTGCCGAATTGTTCGGGCACCGCCGGCACCTCATCCAGACAGTCGAACAACAGTGCAGCCGCAACCGCATCTGCGCCCACCCGCAATTCAGCGACAATCAGCGCGGTGCCAACGCTGTGCGCAAATGCTGGCGTCGCACCGAGTTGCTGAAACGCGTAGTCCAGCGCACGCCAGGGCGCATCGCTTTCTGCCACCGGCAGCAACCGCGACAAAGCCTGCCGCGCCGCCTCAAGGTCGGTGGCGGCATAGCAGCGCGGGCGGGCAGTGTCAGTCGAGTTCATGGGTAGCGGCATCGGGTTCAAATCGGTGGCGCCAATAGTGGCGGTTCTGCGGTCGATATTGTGACGTGTGAATGCCGTCACGGCCAAAATCCAGTCGAATCATCCCGTCACGGTCACTGCGAAAAACAGACGCGCCAATGACCCGATAGCGCTCGACCACTTGCGGTTTGGGGTGGCCAAAACGATTGCGATAGCCCACGTTGAAAATCACCTGGGCGGGATGCACGCGCGCAACAAATTCCGGGGTCGATGAAGTGAGGCTGCCGTGATGACCCGCAACCAGCACGCTGGCTGGCAATTTTCCCGGTACGCTGGACAGCAATTCCTGTTCGGTCAACTTTTCACCATCACCCGTAATGAGCAAGCTTTGTTCGGGCAGGCTCACTTTCAGCACGCAACTGTAGTTGTTGTCTTTGCGATCCGGTTCAAGATAGGCATCAGCAGGCGGATTGAGTATCTCGAAGTCCACGCCATCCCAACGCCAGTGCTGCCCGCGCACGCAATGATGCGGCATGGGCGCATTGGCCAGCAGCGGACTCGATACAGGCAGACCATGCAGCAGCCAGCCAACGGGCTCATCGCGCAGAACAGACATCATGCCGCCCGTGTGATCGTTGTCGTTATGCGAGACGATCATGCCGGACAAGCGACCCACGCCCGTCGCGCGCAGATACGGCACAACGATGCGCTCGCCCGCATCGCTGTCGGTGTAGGCGGGGCCGGTATCGTAGAGCAGGCTGTGCGCGGCGGTACGAATCAGAATCGCGGTGCCCTGCCCGACATCAATTACCTCGGCACGAAAATGATCGGGGGCGATAGCATCGCGCGGCGGAAACAGGAGCGGCAGCCACAAAAACACACCCAGCCAGCGCAACGCAAATCCGCGCGGCAACAACAGCCACAACGTCCCCGCAAGCGCGAGCAAGACCGCTGAAATCGATGGTGCAGGCAGCGTCCACACTGCAAAATCCTGCGTGGCGAGCCAACCCAAACCTCCACCCAGCATCGCCATGATCTGCTCTGCCCAAACCAGACAAAACGGCAACGCGACACCGACCAAGGCCAGCGGCGTAACCAGCCAGCTCACCACCGGAATGGCGACCGCGTTGGCGAGTGGCGACACCAGCGACACTTGCTGAAACAGCAACAGCAAAGCAGGGGCTAATGCGAGTGTCACTGCCGTCTGCACGCAGACCCACGCGGATAATTTTGAGCCTTCACCGACACGCCCCACCGTGACCCACAGAATCACCGCCATTGCGCCGAACGACAACCAGAAACCGGGGGCAAGCACCGCCCACGGATCGAGCAGCAATACGCCGAACAAGGCCCAGGCCAGCGCGACCGTGGGGCGCGTTTCGCGCTGATTCCAGTACGCCAGCACCAGCACCGCCAGCATGTACAAGGTGCGCTGCGCAGGCGCCTGAAACCCGGCCAGCAACACATACACCAGCGCCGCAGCCAACGCCGCAGCGAGGCCAATTTTGCGCGCCGGAATACGTTCAGCAAGCCGGGGGCGACGCCGCCACAATGCGGCCATCAGCCAGCCGGCCAGCGCTGCAATCATCGTCACATGCAGCCCGGAAATGCTGATGAGGTGGTTAACGCCTGTACGGGTAAACGCGCGCCATTGTGCGGAAGGAATCGCTGATTGATCGCCGATAACCAGTGCGGTAATGACATTGGCGTAAGGCCGTCCGGCGAGCGTTTGAAGAATGCGCTGACGGATCGAATCACGCGTTGCCGCCAGCCAGGCAGCGGGCGAATGCGCCAGATTCGCCACGCGCTGCGGCGGATGCTTGTCACGCACATAGCCCACGGCACCGATGCCGCGTTCCAGCATCCAGGCCTCCAGATCAAAGCCGTGCGGGTTGGATGTGCCGTGTGGTTTGTTCAGCCGCACCGTCATGCGCCATTGCTCGCCCGCGTGGATGCGCGCAACAGGATCGGGCGAGCCGCGCGGCCAATACCATGCCAGTTGCAACAGCGACGGGATGTGCGCATCGGCAGTCAGAACCGAATCAAGCTGTAGCAAAAAACGTTCGCCGCGCGCGTTGGGTTGAGGCAAATCCACCACCGTTCCGAGCAGCTCAATCTCCACCCCTTGCCAATGTTCCGGCAGCCGCTCGGCAAGCCGCAGATCCGCCCGCCACGCCGCCCAGGCAAAACCCAGCGCCGCGCACAGCACAGCGACAGCCAGCCGCCGCAGCGTTTCAGGAATAAAACGGGAGTAAGACGGCAGCCATAAAATGGCCGACAACAAAGGCAGCAACCACAGCCAGCGAAACGGCGGCAAATCAGCCTGCTGTTGCAGCAGCACTATCCCCAGACAGAACGCAACGAGGTACAACCGCATTACGTTTGCCAGGCTTGAATGGAGAAGACGATCAGGCGCTCGAATTAAGCGTGCGGATGAAACGCGAAGCCCTTGTCGTGTACAAACACCAGCTTGCAGACCTCGATATATTTGGCATCGTGGATACGACCCGCCTTGATATAGCCGGTTTCACCCCGACCCAGAAATATCCGCTCGCCATCCGGCACCAGCTTGCCCGATTCCTTGATAAAAAACTGGATCGACATCCGACCCTCGACCACCACCGTCATATCGTCGCCGGGATGCGAATGTGGCGGCTCCGAAGTCCCCGCCTGCCATTGTTCCAGCATTACCTCCACCCCGTTCGGATTGGTCGGGAACGTGGTTCTGACTGTAAAGCCAGGGGTATCGGGGACAGAATCGTGGTTGCGCCAGATTGCGCTGGTCGCCGAAGTCACGGTGTTGTCCGAGGGGGTTGAAGACATGAAACGCTCCCGCAAGATGATTGAATTGGGGTGCATTTTAACCGGACACTGGCATGGATGACAGGTAATGACGCAGGTAATAATGACGCTTGGGTTGGCCGGGCAACCCTCCCCTGCGGGTTCCCGAAGTTAACCAGCGGCTTGCCGCTTTAGACAATCAGAGCTTGTCGAGTATTCGCGCCCTCAACTGCTTGTACTCGTCTTCGCTGATCAAGCCTTTTTTACGCAGGGTATCGATGCGCTCCAGTCGTTCGATTGCCGGGTCCTGAGCCGGTGCGACTGGACTTGACCCCGATGCGCTGCCCGCAGCAGGAGTGGATGCAGCAGCAGGCTGGTAATTCGGGTCGCATTTTAGCTTGGCATGGACATCTTTCGACAAGATATAGTCGTTCACCTCGGTCGACCAGGTTTCACATCCCGCTTTCTTGATGCTGAGCTTGCCTACATAACGGTAGGAAAAGCCCGCAAAGCCCGCGCGGAAATGGTTGCCGGGCACAATCCGAATCGGTGTGGCGCCAAGCTCGGCGCCGTCTGCATAGGCAATCGCGCCTGCGGGTTCGGACGAGATCTTGATTTGTCCGGTTGAACTATCGCTGCCACCACCGAAGCCGGCACAGCCAGATAGCGCGGCAGCAGCTGTCAGCAGGCCGAACCATTTGATTCCAGAAGAGTGAAATAGGGTCATTGCGTTCCTTTCTTGGGATGGTTTGATGGACGTTGCCAGAATTGAACCGTAGATGGGCAGGTCTTCATCAGGGCCTTATTCTATAAGCCGCGAGCGGCCGTTTTAACTTTCAATGAAAAAAGCCCACCAGTTATTCTGGTGGGCTACAGGAGGTCACTACAAAAAAACCGCTTAGAAAATTGCCGTCAACTGCACGCCGACCTTGTTGTCCACCCCGTCGAGGTTGTAGTTCGGCGTGCCGGCCCCTGCGGCAGTGCAAGGAGCTACACCCGAGTCGCACTTGAAGTCGCGGATCTCATAGTTGAGGGTAACGCGGGTTTTGGGGTTGAAGTGGTATTGCACCCCCAAGGTCCACTTGTCGAACGTGTGCTGGTTCACGCGATCCTCAAGCCGGGTCATGGTATCGAAGCGAGCATCCAGTTCGAACTTGGTGTTGGGGATATACCAGCCGCCCTCGACATACCAGCCGCTTGCCTTGGCATCGGCGCCGTTTCCATGAGCCGTGTTATTTGTAAAGTAGTAGTTGGGTTTGTCGGGGCCTGTCCAGATCATGCCATCTGCTGTGATGTATTCAGCCGTCGCGCGGAAAGGTTTCGCCAGGTACTTCACACCCAGGCCAGCGCGGTTGCGGTCGTAGGTTCTGAGGTTTGCAATGGTGTCATTGGTAATATCAATCTGGCGAGATCCCCATTGCCCCCAGCCGAATACCTTCACGCCTTCTACACGCCCACCCACGCCCTTGCCGAATAGTTTTTCGGCAGACAGATAGAGATACTTGTCGTATTCGCCGTCGCTGTTGCTGAACTCGATGCCGTTGCCGTTACCAATCATCGCGGCATAGGACAATTCCCAATTATTGCCAACATTGAATGCGTCGAATACCTGCACGCCCACATCGCGGAAGGCTCCAACCGGGCCGCTGGTTGCATTCAGTTTTGCACCGCTTTGCAGCTGAGCTTCCGTAAACGGGCCTACGTTGCCCGTTGCAGCGTTGCAAACAGGCGTGGTTGTGCTAGGAGTAGGAGGGATAGTAACAGCGGGGCACGCAACAAAAGCCTTGCTGGGGACTCGCTCATTGAGCAGACCGTTGGTTGCTTCAGAGAAGTTGATGTAGTCGAAAACGTGGACGGCCTGCAAGCTTTCTTCCGAGCCGGGGGTCTTGAACAGACCGGCACGGATGCGTGCACCCGGAATGTGATTCAGGGTAATGCTGGCATCGGTCAAGCGGGCAAAGGCGCCATTGCCAGCGGTGATGCCATTGTTGCCCATCTCAAGCAGCGCAAAATAGTTAACTTTGCTGTCCAGCGGGAACCCGGTGCCGCGTACGCCGATCCG
>JAYVLR010000090.1:0-17200 GCA_043759395.1 Thiobacillaceae bacterium | reverse complement strand
GTCAGCGTATCCAGATATTCAACGATAACACGGGAATCAAATACGGAAACACCGTCTTCCAGCACCAATACCGGGACTTTACCTAGCGGATTGAAATTGGCAACCGGGCTATCCGGCAGCCAGGGATTTTCGACTTGAAGCTGAAAGGGAATTTTCTTTTCCAGCAGCACGATACGTGCTTTTCGCCCGTAGGGGCTGGTGAGCGAGGTGACCAGTTTCATTCGCGGCGCTCCTGGCTCAGGCCGTGTGGCTGGCGATCAATTGTTTGATGGCCTCGACATCGGCGTTCATTACTATTGTGCGCTGTGGCAGCTTCTCCAGATCACGCAGCCCAGCCGGACGCAGCGGATCTATTTTGAGCGCCTCGCGAATTGCATCTTCAAACTTTGCTGGCTGCGCCGTCTCCATGCAAATCAGCGGCACGCCGTGCTCGCGATGCTCAAGGCCAACCTTGATGCCGTCTGCGGTATGCGTATCGACCATCGTGCCGTAGACCTCGTACACGGTGCGGATGGTGTCCATGCGCTGCGCGTGATTGCTGGAACCTGACACCATGCCGTAATCTGCCACTCGATCAAACAGGCCGCATGCTTTGAGATCAAAACTGCGACCCGCCTCAACCTCGCCCCACAAGGCGCGCACGGTTTGCGAATCGCGACCGGCCACATCGAAAACAAACCGCTCGAAATTGGACGCCTTAGAAATATCCATCGACGGGCTGGAGGTGTGCTGAGTATCGGCACGCGGGCGATACACCCCGGTTTGAAAAAACTCGTCGAGCACGTCGTTTTCGTTGGTCGCGACGATCAGCTTCTTGATCGGCAGTCCCATCTGCCGCGCAATATGCCCGGCGCAGACATTGCCGAAATTGCCTGAAGGTACCGCAAACGACACCTGCTGATCTTCACGCTGCGTTGCCGCAAAATATGCCTTGAAGTAATACACACTCTGCGCCGCCACGCGCGCCCAGTTGATCGAGTTCACCGCACCAATATGGTGGCGCGTCTTGAAGTCCAGATCGCTGGATACGGCCTTGACCATATCCTGGCATTGATCGAACACGCCGCGTATCACCAGGTTATGAATGTTTTCGTCCTGGAGTGCATACATCTGCGCCTGCTGAAAGCGCGTCATGCCATGTTCGGGCGAGAGCATGAACACGCGAATCCCGCGTTTGCCGCGCATCGCGTATTCGGCAGCTGAACCGGTGTCACCCGAAGTTGCGCCCAGAATATTCAGTTCGCCACCGGTTTTGTCGAGCACGTACTCAAACAGATTACCGAGCAGCTGCATCGCCATGTCTTTGAATGCCAGCGTAGGGCCGTTAGACAAAGCCAGAATATGCAGCCCCGGCTCCAGCGTTTTGAGTGGCGTAATGTCCGCCGCGTTTTCGCCATTATTGGTGTAGCGATAGACCTCTGCCGTGTAGGTTTTATCGATGATCGCCTTGAGGTCAGCGGCCGGGATGTCGTCAATCAAACGCGACAGCACCGCAAAAGCCAGTTCGCGGTAATTCATCCCGCGCATCGCGGCCAGCTCTTCCGCGCTGAAACGCGGGTAGGTTTCAGGCAGGTACAAGCCGCCATCTGCGGCGAGGCCGCCGAGCAGGATTTCAGAAAAACGCAATGTCGGCGCCTGGCCGCGCGTGCTGATGTATCGCATGTTTATTTGGCCGCCAGTTCTTCGAGGCGGATACGCATGATCGAACCCGAAATCGCGTCCAGCGCCTCTATTTTTGCAATCACGGCGTTGATGTTTTTTTCCACCGTGATATGCGTCAGCAAAATAATATTGACCTGCTCCTCGCCCTCGGCAGGCTCCTTCTGCACCATCGCATCAATCGAGATGCCGCACGCCGCCAGGATGCGGGTAATGTCAGCCAGCACGCCGGGGCGGTCGAATGCTCGCAGGCGCAGATAGTACGCAGTGCGCACCTCGTCCATCGGCAGGATCGGCGTGTCGGCCAGTTGATCCGGCTGAAACGCGAGATGCGGTACGCGATGATGCGGATCGGCGGTATGCAGCCGCGTCACGTCCACCAGATCGGCCACGACCGCAGATGCCGTCGGCTCCGCCCCCGCCCCGGCGCCGTAATACAAGGTCGGGCCCACCGCATCGCCCTTCACCAGCACCGCGTTCATCGCGCCATCGACATTGGCGATCAGCCGCCGTTCTGGAATCAGCGTCGGATGCACGCGCAATTCGATGCCGTTTTCAGCGCGGCGCGCAATACCCAGAAGCTTGATGCGGTAGCCAAGCTCTTCTGCATATTGCACATCCTCGCGGGTGAGCTTGGAGATGCCTTCGGTGTAGACTTTATCGAACTGCATCGGAATGCCAAACGCAATCGCCGACAGGATTGTCAGTTTGTGCGCCGCGTCGATGCCTTCGATGTCGAAGGTCGGATCGGCTTCGGCGTAGCCCAGGCGCTGGGCCTCTTTCAGTACGTCCTCGAAGGCCGCGCCCTTGTCGCGCATTTCAGTCAGGATGAAGTTGCTGGTGCCGTTGATGATGCCGACCAGCCACTCGATGCGGTTGGCGGTGAGGCCTTCGCGCAGCGCCTTGATAATGGGAATGCCGCCCGCCACCGCAGCTTCAAATGCAACCATCACACCTTTGGCCTGCGCCGCCGCAAAAATTTCGTTACCGTGTTTGGCGACCAGATGCTTGTTGGCGGTGACGACATGCTTGCCGTTGGCAATGGCCTGCATCACCAACTCTTTGGCCGGACTCAAGCCGCCGATCAGCTCAACCACAATATCGATTTCGGGATCGTTCACGACCTCGAACGGGTCAAGCGTCAGCGGCAACCCATTCGCCAGTGTGCGGGCTTTTTCCAGGTCACGCACAGCGGCTTTGACCACCACGATCTCGCGTCCGGCACGGCGCGTGATTTCTTCAGCATTACGGCGCAGCACGGTAAGCGTGCCGCCGCCAACAGTGCCCAGCCCAAGAAGGCCGACGTTAATGGGTTTCATTCAAATAACCTCAGTAAAAAACATTTATCCTTCGCGGATAAAAACAAAAAACTCATGTATGAGCGGTTTGATAACGCTCAAGAAAGCGTCCGATACGTCCAATCGCTTCAGTCAAATCTTCTTCATGCGGCAAAAAAACTACGCGGAAATGATCGGTGGCTGGCCAATTGAAGCCACTGCCCTGCACCACCAAAACGCGCTCCTGCTCCAGCAAACCCAAAATGAATTTCTGATCGTTGACGATGGGAAAGCGCTTCGGGTCTAGTCGCGGGAACAAGTACATCGCCGCTTTCGGCTTCACGCACGTCACACCCGGAATCGCAGTCAGCAAGTCATACGCCAGATCGCGCTGACGGGTCAGCCGGCCATTCGGCGCGACCAGATCGTTGATACTCTGGTAGCCGCCAAGCGCAGTCTGAATCGCGTACTGCCCCGGCACATTGGAGCATAGCCGCATCGATGCCAGCATATTGAGCCCCTCCAGATAATCCTTCGCATGACGCTTGTCGCCCGACACGATCAACCAGCCTGAGCGATAACCACAAGCGCGGTAATTTTTCGACAAACCATTAAAGGTCACGATCAAAACGTCGTCCGCCAGCGATGCCATCGAGGTGTGCGTTGCGCCATCGAACAACACCTTGTCGTAGATTTCGTCGGCATACACGATCAACTGATGCTGACGGGCGATGTCCAGAATTTCCAGCAGCAGTTCGGTCGGATACAGCGCACCCGTCGGATTGTTCGGATTGACGATCACAATCGCGCGCGTATTCGGTGTGATTTTGGCGCGGATATCATCCAGATCAGGCAACCAGCCCGCCCCCTCATCGCACAGATAATGGCGCGGCTTACCGCCACCCAGGCTCACCGCCGCCGTCCACAGCGGATAATCAGGCGCGGGCACCAGCACCTCGTCGCCGTTATTCAGCAACGCCTGCATCGTCATCACAATCAGCTCGGACACGCCATTGCCGATAATGATGTCGTCAATCTGCACCCCCGCGATGCCCTTGCGTTGTGTCTCGTGCATGATCGCCTTGCGCGCCGCGAACAGCCCCTTGGAATCGCTGTAACCCGAAGCATTCGGCAGATTCAGAATCACGTCCTGCACAATTTCTTCCGGCGCTTCAAATCCAAACGGCGCCGGATTGCCGATATTCAGTTTGATGATGCGCTGGCCTTCTTCTTCCATCTGCCGCGCACGCGCCATCACCGGCCCGCGAATGTCGTAGCACACGTTATCCAGCTTGGAAGATTTGGGTACCGGGCGTAAGCTGGCGCCCTTGTTAACCGTCACAGAAGTTCCTTTTCATCGACCGAATTGCACGATAAAACAACATCTTGCAAAGCGCTGAATTCTACCGGAGCCGCCCTTCCCGGGCAACAAAACGCACCTAACCCCACCATGAAACTGCACCTGAATACCGAACGCAGCCTGCCGCTTTTCACCGGCTACGGCAAAGACCACGTCCTCATCAACGGCACGCGCCACGACCACAGCCTGTTTTTGTGCGGCCAAGAAATCCGCGCCGCGCCTTGGGCTGGTCTCAACTTTGAAGCGCTCACTGCGGCCCACTTCCACTGGATCGCCGAACACCCGGCAGAAATTGTGCTATTTGGAAGTGGTCACCGCCTGCGCTTCCCCCATCCCACGCTGACCCGCGCGCTGATCGAAGCGCGCATTGGCCTGGAGGTCATGGACATCGGGGCAATGTGTCGTACTTATAATATTTTGGTGGGAGAGGGACGAAGCGTGGCCGCCGCAGTCTTGATCGAGCCTGTGCGCGATTCGGGTAATCATTAAGGCTCTCAATGAGCTGAATTTTATTGGCCGGGGCTTAGGCGGCAAGTCACTTCATACTTGCGCTGCCAGAAAACGCCCCAACATCTGCAAATTCCCGTTCCTTGTTGTTGCTTCTCCAGCTAATCAAGCCGCCGCCTCCACCATCAACCGCTTCATCTCCGATACCGCTGCATTCCATCCCACAAACAGGGCGTGCGCAACGATGGCGTGGCCAATGTTGAGTTCGTTCATGCCGGGCAGTGCGGCGATGGCCTGGACGTTATGGTAGGTGAGGCCATGGCCGGCGTTGACGATGAGGCCGATGCTGCGGCCATAGGCTACGCTTTTGCGGATGCGTTCGAGTTCGGCGATGCGTTCGACTTCGGTTTCGGCATCGGCGTAGTGGCCGGTGTGGATTTCGACGACAGGTGCACCGGCAGCGCGGGCGGCATCAAGCTGGGCGAAATCGGCGTTGATGAAGAGCGAGACGCGACTGCCGGTTTCGCGCAGGCGGGTGCAGGCATCGGTTATTTTAGGCAGTTGTACAGCGACATCGAGGCCGCCTTCGGTGGTAAGCTCTTCGCGTTTTTCCGGCACCAGGCAGATGTCTTGCGGACGAATCCTGGCAGCGATGGCGAGCATTTCTTCAGTCACGGCCATTTCCAGATTCATCCGCGTTTTCAGCACCTGGCGGAACACTTCCACGTCAGCATCCTGGATATGGCGCCGGTCTTCGCGCAAGTGCAGGGTGATCGAATCGGCGCCGGCGGTTTCGGCCTGCAAGGCCGCTTCGACCGGGCTCGGGTAGCGAGTCTTGCGCGCCTGGCGCAGAGTAGCAATGTGATCGATGTTAACGCCTAGATAAATGCTCATGATTTGCCCGGTTCAGTTCAATTCCGCCAGTTCAGTTCAATTCCGTCAGTTCAGTTAATTCACGCAATAGCTGGCGAGTATAAAGCGGCTTTGCGCCCAGATAATGGTTGATCAGTGCGCGCATCAGCGGTTTGGCCTCGGCCAGCGTAATGCTGTTATCAAAGTTGTCCGCCGCAAGATCGATCAAGGTTTTGCCGGACACGCTGATACCGTCGTGACCGCCGCCATTAGCGCGCCAGGGTCCGCGTTCGGGCTGATAAACATAGGCCAAACCCGCTTGCACCGGATCGCCGCTACCGGCTTCCTTGTCAAAGGTGGCGGCGTAACCGGTTTCACTCAGCAAGGTTTTTTCGAAACGGCGCAAGATGCGTTCGTACGCATCCGGTGCGGCTGCGGCAAGCTGCGTCAACGTCAAAACATAGGCATCGTACAGGGCATCGTGCGCATCGCCACGCGCCAGCAAACGGAGCAATAATTCATTCAGGTAAAAACCGCACATCAAGGCGCGGCCTTGCGGCGCAAGCAAACCGCCCTGCCACTCTGCGCCATGCAGAGTTTTGAGTTCGGATTTTCCAAACCAGGACAAAAGCAAGGGTGTGAAAGGCTGCATCAAACCACGTAAGGCCGAAGCAGGCCGCCGCGCGCCACGCGCAATCACGGCAACGCGACCGTGTTCGCGGGTGAAAACCTCTGCCACCACACTCGTTTCCTTGAACGGACAAGTGTGGAGAATAAAACCGGGTTCGTTATTGATGCGATGATCGGTGGACATGCAGGTCAATTTTGGTCGGTAACAAAACCCTTAACCCCAGAGGCACAAAGGCACAGAGAAAACCAGGGATACCATCGGAATTTTCTCAGTGTCTCCGCGTCTCTGCGGTGAGTGGTTTAACTCTGTGGTGAGCGGCGTAAAAACTATTCCAGCCCAAGCGAACGCAGCATCCGCACGTCGTCCGCCCAGCCACCCTTCACTTTGACCCAGACTTCGAGGTAAACCTTGCTGTCAAACGCGCGCTCCATATCAAGGCGCGCCTGGGTGGAAATCTCTTTGAGTTTTTCGCCACCTTTGCCGATGACAATGGCTTTATGTCCCGGACGATCCACCAGGATGGTGGCAAAAATACGCCGCAGATTGCCGACCTCTTCAAATTTTTCGATGCTGACAGCAACGGCGTAAGGTATCTCTTCGCCGCACAGGCGAAAGACTTTTTCACGAATCAGCTCGGCGGCGAGTTGCCGTTCGGTCTGGTCAGTGATGTCGTCTTTACCGTACATCGGCGGGCCTTCCGGCAAATGTGAGCGGATAGTCTTAAGCAACTCGTCAATGTTTTTGCCCTGCTTGGCCGACACCGGAATAATCTCGGTGAAATTGCGTTCGGTGGAGACTTGCTGCACAAACGCCATCAGCTCGGCGCGGTCTTTTGCATAATCAATTTTGTTGACCACCAACAGCACCGGGCGGTTATCCGGCAATAGCTGGATGACCTGTTTGTCTTCCGGGGTCAACCGCCCGGCTTCCACCAGCATCATCACCACGTCTGTATCAGCGAGGGTTTCACGCACGCGCTTGTTCATGGATTTATTCAGTGCCCCGGCGTATTTGGTTTGAAAACCCGGGGTGTCAATAAACACAAACTGCGCTTCATCGGTGGTGTGCATACCCATCACACGATGGCGAGTAGTTTGGGCTTTGCGCGAAGTGATGCTGATTTTTTGCCCGACAATGCGGTTGAGCAAAGTGGACTTGCCAACGTTAGGACGGCCAACAATGGCGATCAAGCCGGTACGGTAAACGTTTGTCATTTTTGCAGCAGTGCGCACGCAAGTCGCGCTGCTTCCTGTTCGGCGGCGCGGCGGTTTTTACCCTGCCCACGCGTGCTCATTTTAGGGTTTCCCATTACACAGTCCACAATAAAATCCTGATCATGCGCGCAGCCGACCGTGTTCACCAGCTTATATTCCGGTAACGGCAGATGTCGTGACTGAAGGATTTCCTGGAGTTCGGTTTTGGGATCTTTGCCCGATGCTTTGGGATCGATCGCAGCAATCAGCGGATTCAGCAATCCGCGCACAACCGTTGCGGCGGCATCGAAGCCGCCGTCGAGAAACACTGCACCAAAAATCGACTCCAGCGCATCGGCGAGTATCGAGGGTCGCCGGGAGCCGCCGCTTTTTACTTCGCCTTCGCCCAGGCGCAGCGCTTCTCCAAGATTGAGGCGCATAGCAATTTCGGCCAGCGTTTCCTGTCTCACCAGATTAGCCCGCAAGCGGGACAGGCTGCCTTCGGGTAAACCAGGAAAAGTTTCGTACAGCGCATGAGCAACCGAACAATTCAGTACCGAATCACCCAGAAATTCGAGCCGCTCGTTATTGGGGATGCCAAAACTGCGATGTGTAAGCGCCTGAGCCAACCAGTCCGGGTGCTGGAATGAATACTTCAGCGCAGCTTCAAGCTGCGATTTGCCTTGCAGATTATTCAACGCGCTCTATTCAATACTGGCGGGATCGGATGAGGCTTTGAAATCTACGACCAGGCTGATATTGGCAACCAGCGGCGTGCGATATTCATACTCAGCGGATATGACCAACTTGCCGCCCGAACGGTCGATGCTCAGATCATCCGGTTTGACCACGGTGACATAACCAACGTTGGCGCGCTTGGCGAATGAATTACGAATATCGGCTTTGCTCATGGTCTTGGTTTCGCTGTCCTGACCCATCGCAGCCAGGATTTTCTTGACCGAGAAAAACTCGATATAAGCTGGCACCAGCTTCATCGCCAGCATAGCGATGAAAATAAGAACCCCGGCCATGAACAAAAAACCGATCATGGATACGCCACGCTGTGTGTGATGCATGCTCATTCCTTTAGCAGGTTTAACGAATTCGGGTTCCGATGCGCCCAAAATCATCGAAATTCATCCAGATGAAAAACGCCTTGCCGACGATGTTTGCGTCCGGTACAAAGCCCCAATAACGGCTGTCGTTACTGCCATCGCGGTTGTCTCCCATCATGAAATAGTACCCCTTCGGCACTTTGCAGACAAAACCTGTGCCTTGTGCATCGTAGGTGCAATTCTCACGGTAGGGGAAGTTATCCGTGACCTGGCCGGGGATGACCGAGGGCGCTTCCGGCTGCACCATGGCCATATGGTCTTCGCTGCCGAGGCGCTCATTGCGAATCTGCGCAGTCACATAATTCAGGCCGCTAGCCATATAGCTATAAGTCCCTGCGGGCTTTTGCGCCACGGTATGGCCGTTGATAATCAGCTCTTTGTCGCGATACTCCACCGTATCGCCCGGCGTTCCCACCACGCGTTTGATGTAATCCAGCGAAGGGTCTCGCGGATAACGGAACACCATCACGTCGCCACGCTGCGGATCATTGAGCAGGACGATTTTTTTATTGATCACGGGCAAGCGGATGCCGTAGGTGAATTTGTTGACCAGAATGAAATCCCCCACCAGCAGAGTCGGCAACATCGAACCGGACGGTATCTTGAACGGCTCGACCAGAAACGAACGCAAGCTGAACACGATGAGAATGACCGGGAAGAAACTGCGTGCGTATTCGACCAGCATCGGCTCTTTGGCACCGGGGGCGCGCTGCTTTTTCAGCAACAGCGCATCGAGCAGCCAGATCACGCCAGTAACGGCCAGTGCAACAAAAAGAATCAGGGCGAAGTTCATGGTGATTTTTTATCCGACAACTATTTATCCGAGACTTGAAGAATCGCAAGAAAAGCTTCTTGCGGGATTTCCACATTGCCAACCTGTTTCATCCGGCGCTTGCCTGCTTTCTGCTTTTCCAGCAGCTTGCGCTTGCGTGAAATATCGCCGCCATAGCATTTAGCCAGCACGTTCTTGCGCAATGCCTTGACGTTTTCACGTGCGATGATATTTGCGCCGATCGCCGCCTGCACTGCGACATCGAACATCTGGCGCGGAATCAGCTCGCGCATTTTGGATGCCAGTTCGCGACCGCGATACAGGCTGGTGGCGCGATGCACAATCAGGGACAGGGCATCGACCTTTTCAGCGTTGACTAAAATATCGAGCTTGACCAGATCGGCAGCACGAAACTCCTTGAATTCGTAATCGAGCGAAGCATAACCGCGACTGGTAGATTTAAGCTTGTCAAAAAAGTCCATCACCACTTCGTTCATCGGCAGATCGTAAGCCAGCATCACCTGCCGCCCGTGATACTGCATATTGCGTTGCATCCCGCGTTTCAAATTGCACAAGGTGATGACATTGCCAACGTATTCTTCGGGCACAAAAATCGTTGCCGAAATAATCGGCTCACGGATTTCCTCAATCTTTGACAAGTCCGGCAGCTTGGACGGGTTTTCCACATTCAGGATCGTGCCGTCGCGCAACAACACTTCATAGGTCACCGTCGGCGCGGTGGTAATCAGGTCCATGTTGTATTCGCGCTCCAGCCGCTCCTGCACGATGTCCATATGCAGCAAACCGAGGAAGCCGCAGCGGAAACCAAAGCCCAGCGCCTGCGACACTTCCGGCTCAAACTGCAAAGCCGCATCGTTCAGTTGCAACTTGGTCAGCGCATCGCGCAGCGATTCAAAATCATGCGACTCGATCGGATACAGCCCGGCAAACACTTGTGACTGGACTTTTTTGAACCCCGGCAGCGCTTCTGTAGCAGGCTTGTCGAGCAAGGTGATCGTATCGCCAACCTGTGCCGATTTAAGCTCCTTGATGCCCGCGATCACAAAGCCCACCTCGCCCGCCGACAGGCTGGGTTTGTCTAGCGACTTGGGCGTGAACACGCCAACATGCTCGGTCAAATGCTGCGCACCGGATGCCATGAAGCGTATCTTGTCTTTCGGCTTCAGTACGCCATCAACCACCCGCACCAGCATCACCACACCGACATAGTTGTCGAACCAGGAATCGATAATCAGCGCTTTCAAAGGCGCAGACACATCGCCGCGCGGAGCGGGAACCTGCTTGACCACCACCTCAAGAATCTCGGCAATGCCGATACCGGTTTTGGCCGATGCACGCACCGACTCACTGGCATCCAGCCCGACGATATCTGCGATCTCGTCCGCCACACGGTCCGGGTCCGCAGCCGGCAAGTCGATCTTGTTCAACACCGGGATCACCTCGACGCCCAGATCAATCGCGGTATAGCAGTTCGCCACCGTCTGCGCCTCAACGCCTTGCGAGGCATCAACCACCAGCAGCGCGCCCTCGCAGGCCGACAACGAGCGCGACACTTCGTAAGAAAAGTCCACATGCCCAGGCGTGTCGATCAGATTCAGGTGATAGGTATTGCCGTCCTGCGCCTTGTAAGTCAGCGCCGCCGTCTGCGCCTTGATGGTGATGCCGCGTTCTTTCTCCAGATCCATCGAGTCGAGCACCTGCGCCTCCATCTCACGCTCGGACAGACCGCCACAATACTGGATCAAACGATCCGCCAGCGTGGACTTGCCGTGGTCGATGTGGGCGATGATGGAGAAATTGCGGATCAGGTTTTGCGACACAAAAAAACGGGCACGTTCTAGTGCCCGGTCAGGGATGAGATAACGGTAGGGATTTTAACGGATTTAGGGGGTTAGCGGTGATATGAGGGGGAGCTTGCCGTGACTAATTAGGACGCTTCTCCAGCCACCTATCAAACGCACTCAGATCAAACTCATGCCGACAAATCTCAAGCTCGCCACAAAACAGCAAGGGCACGTCCCAATCGAACCGCGCTTTTAACGCAGGATCGATATCGACATCCACCACTTGCAAAGTCATACCCCTGGCAACAATGCACGGTTGCAGGGCGGCGACCATGTCGTCACACAGATGACAACCGCGCCGCCCGTACAGCGTCAAAGCCCGCTCATTCACCCGAAATTTTCAGCGGAATGTACATCGACCCTTCGCCGCGACGCACCAAGATGGCTGCGCTTTTACCGACCGGCACCGCCGCAATCGCTTTGCGAAATGTTTCAACGTTGCGCATTTCGGTATTGTTCACGGCCAGGACAATGTCGCCGGTACGAATCCCGGCGCGAGCCGCGTCACCTGTAGTTTCTTCAACCAGCAGGCCGTGTTCGAGTTTAAGTTCGCGGCGCTGATCGGCGCTCAGCTCTGCCAGCACCACGCCGCCACGGTTGTAGGCTTTTTCGCCTTTGCCGCCCGCCAGCCTGGGATCGCTCGGCAATTCGCCCAGGGTTACGCTCACTTCTTTTGCGGCACCCCTGCGCCAGACTTGTAGCGGAACTTTGACTCCCGGTTTGAGCATCCCCACCATACGCGGCAAGTCATTCGAGTTTTCTACCAGCTTGCCATCGAATTTGAGAATCACGTCGCTGGCGAGCAGACCCGATTTTTCTGCCGGCCCATTGTCAGCGACTTGTGAAATGAGTGCACCGCGCGGACGATCCAGCCCAAAAGACTCGGCCAGATCGGCGGTCACTTCCTGAATCACCACGCCCAGCCAGCCACGCGAGATTTTCCCACCCGTTTTAAGCTGGTTGACCACTTCCATTGCGATGTCGATCGGAATCGCAAATGACACGCCTTGATAGCCGCCGTTGCGGCTGTATATCTGCGAATTGATACCGACAACCTCGCCCTGCATATTGAACAGCGGCCCGCCCGAATTGCCGGGATTGATTGGCACGTCGGTTTGAATGAACGGCACATACGAATCCTGCGGCAGCGACCGTCCTTTGGCAGAAACAATGCCAGCCGTCACCGAGTTTTCAAAACCGAACGGCGAGCCGATTGCGGCGACTGCCTCGCCCACCCGAAGTTTGGCTGGATCACCCAGTTTGACGGTCGGCAAATTGGTCGCCGTAATCTTGAGCACGGCGATGTCGCTACGCGCATCAGCTCCGATCACTTTGGCGGTGAACTTTCGTTTATCAATCAGCTTGACCGTCACCTCATCCGCACCATCGATCACATGCGCGTTGGTCAGGATGTAGCCGTCAGTGCTGACGATGAAGCCGGATCCTTCGCCGCGTGAGGGAATATCCCGCATAGGCGGTGCTTCACGCCCGTTTTGCCCGCCCTTGCCCGGAAAGAAACGCCGGAAAAACTCCTGCATCTGCTCGTCGTCCGGCATATTGAACGGCATGCCTTCGGGGGTGCCCCCGCCGCGCTTCACCAGCTTGGTGGTGCTGATATTGACCACAGCCGAACCGTGTTTTTCTACCAGGTCAGCCACATCCACCACGTCTTTGGCGAAAGACGGCGGCGCAATCGACGCTGCAAGTGAAAACGCCATCATTGCTGCTATCAGAAATTTTTTCATCTTCAGTTTCCTTTGCTTGCCAAAACAATTTCTTCACGTCGCACCACAACAGGACGATAAAACGCACCAGACCGAGCCAGATTCGAAGCAGTCAAACCCCAGGCAAGCAGCCCGCCGATCCCCGCGCCGACCACCGCTGCCGCATCGCCCGGAAACCAGACATTGGCCAGCAACGCACCAGACAGAATAAGCAGCAAAGGCAGGCCGTACATGAAAAGCGCAATCCGGATGACGCTGCCGTCCGGCACGCCGACGATGACGCGATCGCCCTCGGATACGCCCAGACTGCATTCCACACGATAACGACGCGAGCCGCGCTGAAATAACTCTGCAATCTGGCGGCTGGAGCATCCCTGACCACCGCAAGTATTGCACCCCGGAGGCTCAACCGCTTCAACCCACACACCGGCCTGTGAACTTGCCATGACGCGCGCATACTGTTCAAGCATGGCTTATTTCTTTTTGACAGAGTTGCCGGTTTCAATCAGCGCACCGTTGGGCACTTCACCTAGCGTCGTGACCTTGTAGCCTTCAACCTGGCGCGAATAAATACCCATGGAGCTTTCGGCAGACAGCCCCTGCAGGCTGCCCTCCTGATTGCCAGGTTCAATAAACACCGACAGCGCACTCAAACCATCTGAAAACACCCAGTGCGTGACCGGTAATTTTTTTCCAGGCATCGGGCGTATCGCTTCAAGCACGCGCACATAACCCGGTGGCGGGCTAACTTCCCAGGCCACACCTGCAGGCTGTTGCTCCAGGCTCGCCATCAGGATTTTCTTGCCAATCAGATCCTGGCGAAAAAACTGGGCATCGGGCGCGCGCCCAATCTGAATTTCAGAAAACACAAACATCGACACCACGCCGCCATTGTTATTGACGATACGTGACTTGAGTGGCAAGCCGCTACGCTTGTCTATCCACAAGTTATAGCCGTGGCGGTAAGCATCACGCGGTTCGAGTGTGACAATCTGGCAATTCGCCCCGGCTACGCGCTCGGTTCCGCCCAGCTTGATGTCGTAGAAGCGCAGCAACTCCTCGGGTTTTTCAGGGAGCAAGGCCGGGAAAAACCGGCGCGCAATGTTTTTTTCCATGCGCACCGTCTTGCCGTCCGGCAGATGGCAAAACACATCCTTGTTCACGCGCAAAAAAGTGCGCGGCACATCGTCCATCACTTCGATTTTTTCCTGTTCGCCCGACGCATCTCTGCGATGGGACACCCGCATGACTTCAACATACTCGCCATGATGGTAGACGTATACCCCGCTGTAATTAAGCTGCTTGGCGGCAGTTGCGGCACGGTTCAACCAGTCCATTGCCTCGTCTGCGCTTGCAGTCTGAGCGCCCAGCACAAGGCTTGTACCCAGCAGAAAACCCATCGCCCGTAACAACATCGCCGTCATCAGATTTGATTGATCCTTGCTGCCTTGCAATTGCATCAAACCCATCAAGGCCGCTCCTCTGCCACGACCATGACAGCGTGCTGATACGGCGAGGCCACCGCCATCGGCGAAAACTCCTGATGCGCAACCAGATAGGGCGCAAGCTGCGACTCGCCGCTCACCGCCACTGCCTGAACGAAGTTCTTCGCGTTCGCAGCGAAGGTATCCGGGCCTTTCTGCGAATGCATGGCAAGCGCGGCCACGCCTACCACTGCGAAAGCGGCAAAGGACGCGACTGCCATGCGGGTCATCCAGTTGCGCGGTGCAAGAACGGTCGGCTCACTTGCCAGGCGCTCGCTGAATCGCACCGCAAAATCACTGTGTACGGGTTTCATGCCACGCATCGCGTCCCCGATCAGGTGATATTCAGACCAGCGCTGGCGAATGTCAGCATCATGTTTCATGAATTCGAGACAACTGGCCATTTCGCCGGGCAGGGTTTCTGCATCCACCATGGCGGAGAGATTTTGCCAAACGTGATCGTGTTGTGCATTTGGCTGAAAGGCCTGTTCAGGCTGGGGACTTTTAAGTGCGGACATGACTACCACCTTGTGTCTTTGTTTGTGCCCAACATCGGGCGAATCCGTTCAGCAATCGCTTCACGCGCGCGAAAAATCCGCGAGCGCACCGTGCCGATCGGACAATCCATCATTTGCGCGATTTCTTCGTAACTCAAACCTTCGATCTCGCGCAGCGTAATCGCGGTTCGTAATTCTTCCGGCAGTGCATCCACCGCCGCATTCACAGCTTGGGCGATTTGTTTGGTCTGAAGTTCCGCATCCGGCGTCGCCACATCGCGCAACAAATCACCCTCTTCATAATTTTCGGCATCTTCCGCCTGCACATCGCTGGATACAGGCTGACGCTTTCTGGCTACCAGATAATTCTTGGCCGTATTCACGCCAATGCGATACAGCCAGGTATAAAACGCACTTTCGCCGCGAAACCCGGGCAGCGCCCGATACGCCTTGATAAATGCTTCCTGCGTAATGTCTTCCACCTCCGCCGCATCGCGCACCATGCGCGACAAGAGCCGTCCGAGCTTGCGCTGGTATTTAATCACCAGCAATTCGAAGGCACGCTTGTCGCCCTTTTGGGCACGTTCGACCAAAGCTTGATCTAATTCACGGTCTGACATATCCCTGCTCTATTATTTCTTATTGTGAAAGTATACGTGACCGTTGCCTTCGGGGGCTGTGAGCCTTTCGGTGCAAAAAAGTTCACCAACATTTCACTTCGCACACAGCGTCAACAAACAGACTGCTATCATCCCGCCTCATGCACAACTTTGATGTCCTGATCATCGGCAGCGGCCTGGCCGCATTGACGACCGCCCTTCATCTGGCCGACAAGCGCCGGGTCGCCATCATCACCAAACGCACACTGATGGATGGTGCAAGTGATTGGGCGCAAGGCGGCATCGCTGCGGTATTCGACAACAAAGACTCAGTCGAAGCGCACGTCAACGACACGCTGATCGCGGGTGCCGGGCTGTGTGATGAAGCCGCCACGCGCTTTGTGGTGAGCCAAAGCCGCGAAATGATTGATTGGCTGCTGGCTAACGGCGTAGCCTTTACCGCCGACGCTGACACGCCAGGGGCATTACACTTGACCCGCGAGGGCGGCCATTCCCGGCGGCGCGTCGTTCACACTGCGGACGCGACCGGGCACGCAGTTCAAACCAGCCTGGCCGGACGGGTGCGCGCCCATCCCAATATCACCCTGTTCGAGCAACACGTTGCCATTGACCTGATTTCGGGTCGCCACGCCGGTGGCCGGGAACGGCAGATTCATGGCGCGTATGCGCTCAACAAGGAAACCGACCAGGTCGAGACGTTTTCTGCCGGACATACCGTGCTGGCGACCGGCGGCGCGGGCAAGGTCTATCTCTACACCACCAACCCGGACACGGCTACGGGCGACGGCCTGGCGATGGCCTGGCGCGCCGGCTGCCGCGTGGCCAATCTCGAATTTGTGCAATTTCATCCCACTTGCCTGTACCACCCTCACGCCAAATCTTTTTTGATTACCGAGGCGGTACGGGGCGAAGGTGGCCTGTTAAAACTGCCGGATGGCTCGCGCTTCATGCATTTGCACGACGAGCGTGCCGAACTCGCGCCACGCGACGTGGTGGCGCGCGCGATCGACTTCGAAATGAAGAAACGCGGCATTGATTGCGTCTATCTCGACATCAGCCACAAACCTGCCGAATTTATCCTCAAACATTTCCCCACCATCTATCGCCGCTGCCTCGAACTCAACATCGACATCACACGCCAGCCGATCCCGGTGGTGCCCGCTGCGCACTACACCTGCGGCGGCGTCGTCACCGACCTCGACGCGCGCACTGACCTGTGCAATCTGCATGCGGTCGGTGAAGTCACGTTCACCGGACTGCACGGCGCAAATCGCCTGGCATCCAATTCGCTGCTCGAGTGCATGGTGTTTGGCTGCGCCGCCGCCCGTGACATTCTCGCCACGCCGCCCGCGCCGTCTCTGGCACTGCCCAAATGGGATGAATCGCGCGTGACCGATGCCGACGAAGAAATCGTCATCTCGCACAACTGGGACGAGCTGCGCCGCTTCATGTGGGACTACGTCGGCATCGTGCGCACCAATAAACGGCTGGACCGCGCAGCCCACCGCATCACGCTGCTGCAAGATGAAATCCAGGAGTTCTACGCCCAGTTCCATGTCTCGCGTGACTTACTGGAGCTGCGCAACCTGGTCCAGGTGGCCGAGTTGATCGTACGATCAGCCCAGGCCAGACACGAAAGCCGCGGCCTGCATTTCAGCCGCGACTACCCTGAGATGTTGGCCTCGGCCGAGCCGACGATTCTGG
>JAYVLR010000089.1:0-2007 GCA_043759395.1 Thiobacillaceae bacterium | reverse complement strand
GGCACTGCTCTCTTTGACGAGATCGTCATTCGTCATGTCCGAACCCATCCACGGTTGCAGCATCATCGATGGCGGTATCTTGATGACACGCTCGACCGCGGGCAGGTAATTCCACATCTCCGCCTTGATGCGCAGCGAGCCGATACCGGCCTCTTTCGCGGGGGCGAGAATGCGGATGAAAGTGCGTTCTGGGCGCTCCATCCAAAAACGTAATTCGATCTTTCGTTCCCAGCGCGGAGTGATCACCGTCATCTCGGCTAAGCCTTGATTGGTTTTACCCCAAAGCAAGCGCTCGACATGCGCGACTAGTTCTTGTCCCGTCGGTTCGGCGGCTTGAGCCGGTCCGGCAACGAGCATGCAGGCCCACAAAATGTAACAGATGCTCCTTATCTGCATGTGCACACCTTTGTAGTTGTCTTGAATCGTTTGGATATCCACTCTATCTGCTTCATCGTAGAGATGATCTCGGTATTATCTACATGCCATCACGGAACCACCTTCCGCTCCCCATCAGCTACTTATGACCACCGCTTTATCTGGTTCCACGTTCATCTTGCATACTGGATCGATGACCATGTTCCACCTCCATATCATCACGTTAATGGTTGCCACGCTCTTTGGGTACAGCTGGCTCCGGGGGCAACCCATCCGGAACCGGCACAAACTCTTCCACAGTAAAACCTCGTATTCCCGGCGGCCCGGCATACACCGGGGCCTCATGCGGCTATGGCCGGGCGTCACCCCAGCACCGCTGGAGAAAGTTGTAGATCGGCACGTACACCAGCCCGGCATATACGCCGTATAAAAAACTCTCCGCGAGCCCGAGCAGGAAACCCCACCAGGTGAGCCACTTGAACGCTGGCAGCACTTGCTCCAAAAACGCATGCATGTGCAGACTTTCCGGCGTGACTAGGCCGTAGATCACGCACACCACGAAAGTGATCGCGCCCCACAAGCCGAGCGCCCATGAAACAAGCTTGATGTTCAGCATGACGGTACTCCTTAATGTTGATGGCCTTGCGGTTTGTCCTTGCCCGGTTGTTCCCCGTTTGCAGGCCGTTGATCGTGCCCGCCACAACAGCCGCCGCGACCCCCATGCCCGCCGTGGCCGAACAGATGCATGCCGATGAATAGGACGAAAATCACAACCCATATCCAGTTCTGCGTTAGCCATTCCATATCCCACCTCCTCGCTCATACTTGCGTTAATAATGGCCGCGTTACCTGTACGGCTGCGTGTCGCGTTCGAGCTTGGCCTTGCGATCTTCGTACTCCGCGCTTGATATTTTGCCTGCCGCATATCGCCTTTGCAGCAACTCAAGAGGCGTTTCCCTGGGCCGACTTCGCGGCACCGGTTCAATCAGCGCGAAGAACACGACGATCAGCGCGATCCAGAACAGCCACCACAGCGCGTGCATTCCCATAAAACCCCATCCAACGTAGTTCATAAGCCCTCCTTAATCAAACACCTCGAATCACAGTTTGTACGCGCCCATTCACATGACGCGATCTCACCGCAGTTTTTTGCTCCAGAATCCCCACGCGATTCCATAAAGCGCACCGAGCACAAAACCGGCGGCGGTGAATAGCGCGAGTCCCGCCAGGAAAGCAATGGGACTGCCGGAGATCGGCCACGGGCTGGCCGGCGCAAGCGCGGCGAGCAGCCCGAAGGGTGGATACAGCGCATCGAAAATGGCGCATAGGATATAGGCCACACCCAGAGTCGTCGCCAGCGAAAATGCATGCACTTTCCAGAAGTCAGTCATGACACACCTCCTTAAAATATTATTGGTTCCATAAGCGGTTCGGCTTCAGCTTGTGAGAGCGGGCCTGCAGGTATCTCATTTCCCCTGTTATTTGCCGTCTTTGGGATGCGAGTGCGGCGTGGTTTTCTTCGCCGGTGCCCCCGGCGTGGCCGTATTGGCGTGCATCGTATCCATCTGCTTGCGCATTTCAGTCATCTTCTGCTGCTGCTCGGCGTCCATCGTCATGCCCTTTCCCATCATG
>JAYVLR010000088.1:0-4015 GCA_043759395.1 Thiobacillaceae bacterium | reverse complement strand
CCGAATCTCGCGCAACACGTTTTACGCAAACCCAAACCCATTGCCCGCCAGCGTCAACGTGACGAGCAGCAAGTCATGCACGACACGCTGCACGATCCTTTCGACTGCACCCTGCCGGGCATAAAGGATGCGGCCGCCGCCGGCAACGAGCTGTTGTTTGTGCGCCCCGGCATACCGAATGCAACAGTGAGAAAGCTCAAGCGCGGCGGCTGGATGCTACGTGCAGAACTGGATTTACACGGCATGAACGGCGATGAATCGCGCATGGCGCTGGCGGTGTTTCTGCACGACTGCGGGCGCCGCGAATTGCGCTGCGTGCGCATCATCCACGGCAAAGGCCTCGGCTCCAGGAATCGCGAGCCGGTGTTGAAACACAAGGTTCGCCACTGGCTGATGCAACGCGAGGACGTACTGGCGTTTTGTCAGGCACGTCAAGTGGATGGCGGAGCCGGAGCTGTAGTAGTCTTGCTGAAGTCCGCTACCCGATAACCCCAACCCGATAAACTGAACAGACCATGAGTGAAATCCAGATTGACGACTTTGAACTGCCCGCCACCGGCGGCGCAACGTTTAAACTTTCCGAACAACGCGGCAAGAACCTTGCCGTGTACTTCTACCCCAAGGACGACACCTCGGGCTGCACCATAGAAGGCCAGGAATTTACCGCCCTGGCCCATGACTTCAAGCAGGCCAACACGGTGATCGTGGGGGTGTCGCGCGACGATCTTGAATCGCACGAAAAATTCAAGGCGAAATTCAATTTTCCGTTCGAGTTGCTGGCCGATGTCGATGAAAAAATCTGCGAACAGTTCGGCGTGATGAAACTGAAAAACATGTACGGCAAGCAGGTACGCGGGGTTGAACGCAGCACGTTTGTGTTCGATCACAACGGCCAGTTAGCCCGTGCCTGGCGCGGTCTTAAAGCGCCGGGACATGCAGCCGAAGTTCTTTCATTTGTCCAATCCCTCAAATAAAGCGACGCCCTACCATGCCACGCAAAGCTCCCGCTCCAACCAAGCTGTTTGTTCTTGATACCAATGTGCTGATGCACGATCCAACCAGCCTGTTTCGCTTTGAAGAGCACGACGTCTACGTGCCGATTGCGACGCTGGAAGAGCTCGACCAGCACAAAAAGGGCATGACCGAAGTGTCGCGCAATGCGCGCCAGGCCAGCCGCTTTCTGGACGAGCTGGTTTCCAAACTGGACAACATCGAAGAAGGCATCCCGCTCGGCATTCACAACCACAGCGCCTCGACCGGGCGTTTGTATTTGCAGACGCAAGCCATCACCGGCGATATTCCGCTCTCCCTGCCGACCAGCAAGGTGGACAACCAGATTTTGGGCGTGGTGCTGTTTCTGTCGCGGCATTACCCCAAGCGCCAGGTCATTCTGGTGTCGAAAGACATCAACATGCGGATCAAGGCGCGCACGCTGGGGCTGCCCGCCGAGGATTATTTCAACGACAAGGTGCTGGAAGATACCGACCTGTTGTACGCCGGCGTGCGCGAACTGCCCGCGAATTTCTGGGACACGCACGGCAAAGGGATGGAGTCGTGGCAGGCCAACGGCCACACCTATTACCGGCTGAAGGGTCCGCTGGTACCGAGCCTGCTGCCGAATGAATTCGTGTTTCAGGAAGGTCCGAATCCCTTGCTGGCCAAAGTGCTGAAAATCGAAGGCAAGCAAGCCGAGCTGGAAACCGTCAGGGATTACACGCATCAAAAAAACAACGTCTGGGGCATTACTGCGCGCAACCGCGAGCAGAATTTTGCGCTGAATGTGCTGATGGATCCCGAGGTCGATTTCGTCACCCTGCTGGGACAGGCCGGTACCGGCAAAACGCTGCTGACGCTGGCGGCCGCGCTGGCGCAAGTGCTGGACAAGAAAATCTATTCCGAAATCATCATGACCCGCGTCACCGTTCCGGTAGGCGAGGACATCGGATTTTTGCCCGGCACCGAAGAAGAAAAAATGACTCCCTGGATGGGTGCTCTGGAAGATAATCTGGATGTGCTCAATAAATCCGACGATGAAGGCGGCGATTGGGGCCGTGCCGCCACACGTGATTTGATACGCTCACGGATCAAGGTTAAATCACTCAATTTTATGCGCGGGCGTACCTTTCTTAACAAATATGTAATCATCGACGAAGCGCAAAACCTGACGCCCAAGCAAATGAAAACGCTGGTCACGCGCGCCGGTCCCGGCACCAAGGTGGTGTGCATGGGTAACATTGCGCAGATTGATACGCCTTATCTCACTGAAGGCAGCTCCGGGCTGACCTATGTGGTAGATCGCTTCAAAGGCTGGGAACACGGCGGGCACGTCACCTTATTGCGCGGTGAACGCTCGCGGTTGGCGGATCACGCCGGAGAAGTACTGTAAAAAATTATGGGTGAACCGGTCAAAAAATCTGATGCCGAATGGCGCGAGGAACTTACTCCCGAGCAATACGAGGTATGTCGGCTAGGCGGCACCGAGGCACCGTTTACAGGGGTATATTGGGATTGCCATGAGGCGGGGGTTTATCGTTGCGTGTGTTGCGGTAATGCGTTATTTGATGCAGCAACCAAATTCGATTCCGGCAGCGGCTGGCCCAGTTTTTGGCAAGCCCATCAAACTGAAAATGTCATTTCGAAAACGGATACCAGTCACGGCATGACCCGGGTGGAAGTGCGCTGCAAAAAATGTGACGCGCATCTCGGACATATATTCCCGGATGGGCCGCAACCTACCGGCTTGCGCTTTTGCATCAACTCCGCCGCACTGACGCTGGATAAAAAGGAATGATAGACACACCGCTAAACGCATCTAATTGCTGAATACTCTAACAACATAATGAAATTATTTTTTGATTTATTTCCGGTTCTGCTGTTCTTTGTTGCCTTCAAATTTCAAGGCATTTATGTCGCCACTGCGGTGGCCATTGCCGCGACCATAGCGCAAATCATCTGGAGCAAATATCGGCATGGCAAAGTTGACACCATGCTATGGGTCACCTTTGCCATCGTCGGCGTGTTCGGTGGTGCAACGCTGCTATTGCATGACGAAAGTTTCATCAAATGGAAGCCCACCGTGCTGTATTGGATATTTTCCATTACTTTGCTGATCTCCAATTTGGCGTTTCACAAAAATCTGATGCGCACATTTCTGCATGAAAAAATCGCTCTGCCCGTGCATGTATGGAATCGCCTCAATCTGCTCTGGAGCCTGTTCTTTGCAGCGCTTGGTTTTATCAACCTATATGTCGCATTCAATTATTCCACCGATAGCTGGGTGAATTTCAAACTGTTCGGTTTTACCGGTTTGATGCTGGTATTCATCCTGGCGCAGGGTGCGTGGCTGACAAAATATATAGATGAAAAGAAGGAAAATAATTAATGAAATCGCACAGCAGATTTTTTGAGGTTGCCTGATGTGGTATGCCATTATCGGACAAGATGTACCCAATAGCATGGACCGGCGCTTGGCAACTCAACCCGCGCATGTTGCGCGCTTGCAGGAACTACAGAGTCAAGGTCGTTTGTTACTGGCCGGCCCTTTTCCTGCCGTGGATGCCATTGATCCGGTCGCGGCAGGATTCACCGGCAGCCTGATCGTCGCCGAATTTCCTTCTTTATCAATTGCCCAGGAGTGGGCAAAGGCTGATCCCTATGTGATCGCTGGGGTATATGCAGAGGTACGCGTACAGCCCTTCAAAAAAACTTTCCCACAATGACCATGAATGAATGCCCGGAAAAAATGCGCGAGAAACTTGCCGTGCTAAATCCAACAATTCTGGACATTGTCGACGAAAGCTGGAAACACGCCGGGCACGCCGGGGCGCGCGAGGGTGGTGGCCATTATGTGCTACATATCGTCTCAGCCCAGTTTGCGGGTAACAATACGATGGCACGCCACCGTATGATATATTCCGCGTTGGGAGAGTTGATGAAGCGCGAAATACATGCACTCACCATACAGGCACGCGCGCCGGATGAAATTTGATTATCAATTTTTTATTTATTTGAAGAG